>NZ_JBGTZC010000026.1:0-31628 GCF_041807725.1 Streptococcus sp. E17BB | reverse complement strand
TGGGTGAGCAGGAGTTCTCTGCACGCGTTTCAGCGACAGATTACTTGGTACCAGGCTCAACTGTCGAGTTAGCACTCAATGTGTCTAAGGGGCATTTCTTTGACCTTGAGACCGGCAAACGGATTCGTAAATTATAAGAAAATGAGCTCAAGAGGTGGGAGTGGCTTACAAAACTCTTAGGTGCATGTGTGATTATTCCATACGGTTCTCGTTTTAGTTTTCTTTAACATTGTTACGCTATCATAATACTATCAAAAAAGACAAGGAGAAAGACATGACCTATAGTTACGTAAGAAGCCCATTATCCATTTATTACGCAGCAATTGCACCTATTGTAGACGAATTTGAATCCTTATACAGCAAGCAAGTCTGGCTGGTTGGGGATTGGGCATTAGAGGGGCAACAAGTGTTGACATTGTTGTTAAAAGAGAGACCTGAGCTAGGTCGAGATTTGACCAGCTTAAAGCCCATTTTCAAGGAAAAATTTCTTCAGAGGCTTGACCGTGTAAGGTCTTATCAACCATAGGAAAGTAGGTCTGGGATAGCATGGCGACTGAGACATAGTCACATGCTGTCTCGACCTATTTTTGAGCTTGAAAAAGTTTAGGGGAAAATTTACCTGTTATCACGAGTTTTTGCTTGCAAAATCCCAAAAAATGGTTTAAAATAGTTATTTGTGAGTAGACCTCACTTACCTGCGCCAAAGAGTGCAGGTCATTAGACCAAAAGGAGGACATATCAATGGCTAAATACGAAATTCTTTATATCATTCGTCCAAACATTGATGAAGAAGCAAAAAACGCTTTGGTAGCGCGTTTTGACTCAATTTTGACTGACAATGGTGCAACCATCATTGAATCAAAAGCATGGGAAAAACGTCGTCTGGCTTACGACATCCAAGATTTTCGTGAAGGACTTTATCATATCGTTAACGTTGAAGCAACTGACGCTATCGCTCTGAATGAGTTTGATCGTCTGTCAAAAATCAACGGCGATATTCTTCGTCACATGATTGTGAAACTCGACGCTTAAGTAGGTGACCTATGATTAACAATGTCGTACTCGTTGGTCGGATGACCCGTGATGCTGAGCTTCGTTACACCCCGTCAAATGTGGCGACAGCCAGCTTTACTTTGGCTGTTAACCGGACATTTAAAAATCAAGCTGGAGAACGTGAAGCTGATTTTATCAACTGCGTTATCTGGCGTCAGCAAGCTGAAAACCTTGCAAACTGGGCTAAGAAAGGTGCCTTAATCGGCATTACTGGTCGTATCCAGACACGTTCTTATGACAATGCCCAAGGACAAAGGGTTTATGTAACAGAAGTTGTTGCGGAAAATTTCCAAATGCTGGAAAGCCGTACGGCAAGAGAAGGACAAGGCGGCTATACATCAGCTCCTAGTCAAGGTTTTGGCGGCAACAACTACCAACAACCAGCTCAAACACCTAACTTCGCTAGAGAAGAAGGCCCGTTCGGCGGGTCAAATTCAATGGAAATCTCAGATGATGATTTACCATTCTAAACTGATATAAAGGAGAGAACCTATGGCTCAACCACAACGTCGCGGCGGTGCATTCAAACGCCGTAAAAAAGTTGACTATATCGCAGCTAACAAGATTGAATATGTTGATTACAAAGATACTGAGCTTCTCAGCCGTTTCATCTCAGAACGTGGAAAAATTTTGCCACGTCGTGTGACTGGAACGTCTGCTAAGAACCAACGTAAAGTAACAACAGCAATCAAACGTGCTCGCGTTATGGCCTTGTTACCATTCGTTAACGAAGACTAATGAAAATATCTCAGCTCAGGCTGGGATTTTTCTTTTATCTGTAAAATATGATGCGAAATAGCAGAGCTCAGAACTTGAGCCTTAAACCAAGAAAGTTACTTTTAAATTATACCTCTGGACGAGGACCTGTATACAGTTGCTAGCCAGCACCTCTAATGTTTTTTTGTTAGCGTTTTAGTCGAACTTATTTCTTCCCAAAAAAATGATAAAAACACTTGCAACCGCAATCAGTTTGTGTTATACTACTTATGAACAACGCAAGCGGTTGCGTTTCTAAAAAATTTCAGGAGGTCCAATCAAATGTTGAATTGGAAAAAAATCGCTTTAAGCTCTCTTGGGCTTGCTTCTGCCCTAACTTTAGCGGCTTGTGGCAACTCTTCTTCATCAAACACAGCAGAAAAATCTGCTGAGGGAGAAAAGTCATTGGTTGTTTCTGTAGATACTGGCTATGTTGACTACATTAACAAGATCAAAACAAAATTCGAAGAAGAAAATGGTGTTAAAATCACTGTTAAAGAAGAAGGTATGATTGATACCTTGGATAAGTTAGCGACAGATGGCCCAACAGGTGCTGCCCCAGACGTTTTTGTGGCACCTTATGACCGCGTGGGTGGTTTAGGTAACGAAGGTCAACTTGCTGAAGTAACCTTGGGTAACAAAGCTGATTATGATGAAACAGCACAAAACTTGGTTACTTTAGATGGAAAAATCTACGGCGCTCCAGCTGTTGTAGAATCATTAATTCTTTACTACAACAAAGATTTAATCAAAGAGGCTCCAAAAACATTTGCAGAACTCGAAGAGCTTCAAAAAGATGCCAAGTATGCCTTCGCTTCAGAAAATGGTAAATCAGTAGCATTCTTGGCAAACTGGACTAACTTCTACTATGCTTACGGTTTGATTGCTGGTCACGGTGGTTACGTCTTTGGTGACCACGGTACTAAGCCATCAGATATCGGTTTGGACAATGCTGGTACTGTAGAAGGACTTGAGTATGCTAAAAAATGGTATGCTATGTGGCCTCAAGGAATGCAAGATACAACAAAAGCAGGAGACTTCATCACTGAACAATTTACATCAGGTAAAACAGCTGCAATCATTGATGGTCCTTGGGCTGCAGCAGCACTTAAAGAAGCTGGTGTAAACTTCGGAGCTGCTCAAATTCCAACTCTTACTAACGGTGGCAACTACGAAGCCTTCGGTGGTGGTAAAGCTTGGGTTATCTCAAACTACAGCAAAAACATGGATGTTGCTCAAAAATTCCTTGACTATGTCACAAACGAAGAGAACCAAAAATCATTCTACGATGCTACGCAAGAAATTCCTGCTAACACTAAAGCACGCGAATATGCTTCAGCACAAGGAAATGAGTTGACAAGCGCTGTTATTGCTCAATTCTTAAATGCTCAACCAATGCCAAACATTCCTCAAATGGCAGAAGTTTGGGAACCAGCAGGTACATTGTTCTTTGACGTTGCCTCAGGTAAAAAAGATGCTAAGACAGCCAGCAAAGAAGCTGTAACCTTCATTAAAGAAGCTATCGAGCAAAAATATTCTGAATAAAACCTCAAAAAGCTGATTCAGAACTATTTCTGCTCAGCTTTTTCTCTCCCTATCACTGCCTAAAAGTGATTGATAGGGAGAGAAAAGGCTGAACAGAAAGAATACATATTAGGAAGAAGGAATGGAATGAACAAGGCAGGATTTTTGCATATTCCTGACTCAAGGTATTGTTTTGCAATTTCTGATGACGAAGTTGTCATTCGTTTGCGGGTTGCAAAAGAAGATCAAGAGTTAGAGATTAGCCTAGTTTATGGTGATAAGTACACCTATCACCAACATCAAAAAGAAGTTCCGATACCGTTCAAATGTACTGATGCCATTTATGCTTATTTCGAGATTCGCCTAAAGTTGACAGACGTTCGACTGACCTATGTTTTCAAAGTTCAGGACGGAGACAACTGCTGGTACTACCATGAAAATGGCTTTAGTGAACAGTACGATTTTGCTTATGCGTTTTATAACTGCTTCCAACTGCCGTACATCAACCCAATTGATGTTCATCGTGTGGTCGACTGGGCAGACAGCGCAGTGTTTTACCAGATTTTTGTGGATCGTTTTTATCGCGGAGATGCTGAGAAGGATGATACCTACATCAATATGGCGTGGACGGACAGGCCGCTTCCGAAAAGTTTTACCGGAGGTGACCTGGAAGGGATTAGGCAAAAGTTACACTACCTCAAGGACTTGGGAATAACTACCATTTACCTGACTCCGATTTTTTCATCCATCAGCAATCATAAGTATGATATTCGAGATTATTACGATGTTGACAAACAGTTTGGTAGCAAGTTAAGCCTAAAGCAGTTAATTGATGACAGTCATGACTTGGGGATGAAAATTATCCTTGATGCGGTCTACAATCATTCCAGTGACTTGCTTCCAGAATTTCAAGATGTGATGAACAAGGGGAAGGCTTCGCCATATTTTGACTGGTTTATGATTGACGGTGAAACCGTTGACCAAAAAGCAATCAATTATGAGACATTTGCTGCTTGCTCCTATATGCCAAAGTTTAACACGTCCAATCTTGATGTGCAGGACTACCTCTTGGATGTCACCCTTTACTGGACGCGAGAGTTTCAGCTAGATGGTTGGAGACTTGATGTCTCAGATGAAGTATCGCATGATTTCTGGCGTCGCTTTAGAAAAGCAGTGAAAGCCGTCAATCCCAATATCATTATTATCGGTGAAAACTGGCACGATGCTTACCCCTATTTACAAGGGGATCAGTATGATGGCATCATGAATTATGCCTTTACGAAAGCCTGCATTGATTATTTTGCGACAGATACCCTATCATCTCAGGAGATGGCAGAGCGACTCAATCATATTCTCATGCGAAACACCGATCAGGTCAATCGCATGAATTTGAATTTGCTGGACTCTCATGACACGCACCGCTTCTTTACTCAAATCGGTGGGTCAAGAGATAAGTTATTAGCCGCAGTCGCCTTGCTGTTCACCTATGTCGGTATTCCTTGCCTCTACTATGGGACAGAGATTGCCATGGAAGGTGGCTATGATCCTGACTGTCGTCGCTGTTTCAACTGGGATAAGGTGACCCAAGACAACGATTTACTAACACTGTTCAAAAAGATTATTCGCTTGAAGGAGCTACCGGTTCTTCAAAAAGGTGACATCACCATTACAGCTCAGGGCGATGTGCTAAGTATCCGGCGACACACACCATCTCAGGTCATTGAATTACTCATTAACAAGGGGCAGGAGCGAGAAATTTCTGTTGGCCAGTTAGTCATCGCTAACGGGTTGATCGACACAAACTTAGCAACCCATGGCTTCTTAATTCATCATCTATTGTAGAAAGGGTCATTATGACAAACGATTCACAACATCACAGTCCCCAAAAAGCCATGTGGCTATCCCTCATTTTAGGACTTGGACAACTTTATAACGGTCAAAAAGCAAAAGGATTGATGCTTCTTGGTGTCTTTGCACTAGAAATCCTTGAAATCCTGACCTTTGGGATTCCAGCGATTCAAGGGTTAATCACTCTGGGAACAACCCCTGGTGTTGATCACTCTTTGTTTCTTCTGATCAAAGGATCAATGCAGATTATTTTCTTTATCATCATGCTCTTTATTCATGTAGCAACGATGAGAGATGCGCATTATACTGCTAGACTGGTTCGTGACGGGGTCAAAATCCCGCTCACTGCAAAAGAGACGCTTCACTCTATTTATGAGAACGGTTTTCCTTACTTGCTGACCATTCCTGCTTATCTGGCGATGGCCTTTGCGATTGTCTTTCCTGTTATGGTAACGCTCTTTATTGCCTTTACCAACTACGATTTTAAACATATTCCGCCACAGCGGTTATTGGACTGGATTGGATTTAAAAACTTCATCAATATCGTTCAACTCAGCACCTTTAGAACGGCTTTCTCTGCGGTGTTGAAATGGACCTTTATTTGGACGATTCTTGCCTCAACCCTTCAGATTGTTATTGGGGTAGCGACAGCTATTATTGCTAATCAGCCATTCATCAAGTTTAAGCGGGTATTTGGGGTTATCTTCTTGCTCCCTTGGGCTGTTCCAGCCTTTATCTCTATCATGAGTTTTGGTAACTTCTTTAATGACTCCATCGGTGCGATGAATGTGCAGGTGTTGCCGTTCTTGGAAAAACTGATTCCTTTTGTTGATTTTGGTCTCATTCCATGGAAAACAGATCCGTTTTGGACAAAAGTAGCTGTCATTATGGTGCAAGGCTGGCTCGGCTTCCCTTACATCTACATTTTAGTCTCAGGGATTCTGCAATCTATTCCGTCTGATTTGTATGAGGCGGCGATTATTGATGGGGCAACGGCTTGGCAGAAATTCTGGAAAATCACCTTACCAATGATTTTGGCAGTTGCTGCGCCGACTTTTATTTCTCAGTATACGTTTAACTTTAATAACTTCTCCATCATCTATCTCTTTAACAACGGTGGACCAGGTAGTGTCGGTGGTGGTGCTGGTGCAACAGATATCTTGATTTCTTGGATTTATAAGTTGACCACTCAAACATCGCCACAATTTTCAATGGCATCTGCGGTGACGTTGATTATCTCAATGATTGTCATTTCTGTGTCACTTATCACCTTTAAAAAATTCAATGCGTTTAATATGGAGGATAGATAGATGGCTTCTAAACAATTTTCAAGCTCTGTCAAACGGAAAAAATTTCTGACACAATTCTTTACCTACGTCTATTTGCTCTTGTTAGCAACGATTATCTTGTTCCCAATCATGGTAACGGTTAGCTCAGCTTTTCGCCCAGGGAATGTGACAGCCTTTACGTTTGATCTAACGAGCAATTTCACGCTTAATAACTTTAGTCGCTTGTTCACTGAGACGCTTTATGGGCGTTGGTACCTCAATACGATTATCGTGGCCTTTTTCACCATGATTATCCAAGTGACGGTGATCACTCTGACAGGGTATGCGTATAGTCGTTATAACTTTTACGGCAAGAAAAAAAGTTTATTGTTCTTCTTAGTGATTCAAATGGTGCCAACCATGGCTGCTCTGACTGCCTACTTTGTTATGGCCTGGCTCTTCAACGCCCTTAACCAGTACTGGTTCTTGATTCTGATTTACGTTGGTGGTGGTATCCCGATGAATGCTTGGCTGATGAAAGGCTACTTTGATACGGTACCGTATGACTTGGACGAATCTGCTAAACTCGACGGCGCAGGACATTTGCGGATTTTGTGGCAAATTGTTCTTCCCCTCGTCAAGCCAATGATTGCCGTTCAGGCACTTTGGGCCTTTATGGGACCGTTTGGAGATTTCATGCTCGCTAAGTTCTTGCTTCGCTCACAAGAATACTATACTGTTGCGGTTGGGCTTCAGACCTTTATCTCTGATGCCAAGAACCAACGTGTCACACTTTTTGCAGCGGGAGCTATTTTGATTGCTGTGCCAATCTCAATCCTCTTCTTCATGCTCCAGAAAAACTTTGTGTCTGGTTTGACAAAAGGTGGGACAAAAGGATAGAATAAGAGAAGGTTTAATAACATCTCAAATCAGTTTAAGAGTGGTGGCAAGAGATCTTGTCCCACTCTTTCTACGAAAGGAGCTACAAGGATGCGCTATCCGATGTCTTATTTTTCCAGCTTGCTATCGCCTAGGCGGGTATTTGCCCAGAGAACCTCTCTTACGGTCTGGCAGGCTATTTTGACCACCATTTTCTTGATGTCACTTTTATTTATTCCTGTTTCTCTACAAGTTGGGCAAATGGAGAGTTATCCCTTGGAGAGGGTGGTTAGTGGCATTTACGAGCCCTTAACCACAGAGGTTATTACTCATCTGCAAACGGGAAAATTAAGAGATGGTGAGTTGATGGTTGAGGAAGCGAGCTTTCCCCAAGTGACTTTTGGTGATAAGGCACCAGAAGAGACCGGGGTGAGCTACCATTTTGGCAAGCAACAGTTAAAACTCGTTAAAGATAAGATTGATGTCGTCACTGTGCCCTACCAACAGCTCAGTCAGCAAGATATTTCCTCAAAAGAGGCGCTGTCAGCAGCAATCTCTAACCACTGGTTTACGAGCAATCGTTTTGGTGTCAGTCTTTTTCTGATTAGTAGTTCTTGCTTGATTTTAGGGACGAACTTTATCTTTTTGGTGCTTGGTGCGAGTGGCATTCTTTTTCTGGCTTCCCTGACCAAATGGTTTGACATCAAGGGGTTCAAACAAGCTTATAATCTGACCTTAACCTGTCTCGGTCTGCCAACTTTACTGGCCTTTGGGTTTGGGTTAACCGGTCAGGAATTGCCTACCATCGTCATGACGCAAAATATCCTCTTTGTGTTGGCTGTGGTCTTTGTCTTTTTCAAAACTCGCTTCAGAGATACCTAGATGAGAGTGGGCATTCGGCAGAATTTGATATTTCCTCACTTTATTTAATTTTGAACGTTTAGAAGTCGAAAAGGTCTCTTCCTAGACTTTCTTTGACACGGACGTTGTCCGCTCTATTTCCAACTTCCAAAGATTCAGTGGAACTTTGGCAACTCTAAAATCGGCAAAGCTGATAAGAGTTGCTCAAAACCTTTGCGTCTGACTTTGGCAACAATAATAAAAAGGGAGGCTAGGACTTTTGTTCCTGCCTCTATTACTGTTTAATCAGCAACTTTTTTTCTTGACTATTTCTGACCAAGTGGTAGAATAGAGGGTAGCATTAGCGCTCTATAGGATAGAGTGCTAAAAACAGGGCTCAGCTCTGCTATTACCCTAAAAATGGAGGATAAATCATGTTAAAACCATTAGGCGACCGCGTGTTGGTGCGCGTTGCAAAAGAAGAGGAACAGACGGTTGGTGGCTTTGTGCTAGCAGGTGCTAGCCGTGAAGCGACCAAGACCGCCCAAGTCTTGGCTGTCGGTGAGGGCATTCGGACGCTGACGGGTGAGTTGGTGTCTCCAAGTGTCACCGTTAATCAGACAGTTCTGGTCGATCGCTCAGCTGGTCTTGCGGTCAAGCATGAGGGTGAAGAGCTACTCATTGTGCGTGAAGCAGACATCGTCGCCATTATTGAAGCATAGGGAGGAAAGTGATCATGGCAAAAGATATTAAATTTTCAGCAGATGCTCGTGAGAGCATGGTGCGTGGGGTGGACATCCTCGCTAATACAGTTAAAGTAACCCTTGGCCCTAAAGGGCGTAATGTTGTGCTTGAAAAAGCTTTCGGTTCACCGCTCATCACTAACGATGGGGTAACCATCGCTAAGGAAATTGAGCTGGAGGATCATTTTGAAAACATGGGGGCAAAGCTGGTGTCAGAAGTGGCTTCAAAAACCAATGACATCGCCGGTGATGGGACCACAACGGCGACCGTTTTGACCCAAGCTATCGTTCGTGAAGGTCTGAAAAACGTCACAGCCGGTGCTAACCCAATCGGTATCCGTCGCGGGATTGAAGCTGCGGTAAATGTTGCCGTGACAGAACTTAAACATCAAGCTCAAGCAGTTGCAAATAAAGAGGAAATCGCTCAGGTGGCAGCAGTGTCCTCACGTTCTGAAAAGGTTGGTGAGTATATCTCAGAAGCCATGGAGAAGGTCGGTCGTGATGGTGTCATCACTATCGAAGAGTCTCGTGGAATGGAGACTGAACTCGAAGTGGTTGAGGGCATGCAGTTTGACCGAGGTTACCTGTCTCAGTACATGGTGACGGACAATGAAAAAATGGTTGCTGACCTAGACAACCCATTTATCCTCATCACGGATAAGAAAATCTCAAACATTCAGGACATTCTTCCACTCTTAGAAGAGATTCTCAAGACCAACCGTCCGCTCCTCATTATTGCTGATGATGTGGACGGTGAAGCCTTGCCAACCTTGGTGCTCAACAAAATCCGTGGCACCTTCAATGTAGTTGCCGTCAAGGCTCCTGGCTTCGGCGATCGTCGTAAGTCGATGCTAGAAGACATCGCTATCTTGACAGGCGGAACAGTTATCACTGATGATTTGGGACTTGACCTCAAAGATGCCAGCATGGTAGCTCTCGGTCAAGCGGTTAAGGTCTCTGTCGATAAGGATAGCACAGTCATTGTCGAGGGGGCAGGTGACGCGTCAGCTATTGCTAACCGCATTAACATCATTAAGTCTCAAATCGAGACAACGACCTCTGAATTTGATCGCGAGAAACTTCAAGAACGGTTGGCTAAGCTCTCTGGTGGTGTCGCTGTGATCAAGGTTGGTGCGGCGACTGAGACCGAACTCAAGGAGATGAAACTCCGCATTGAGGATGCACTCAATGCGACCCGTGCTGCTGTTGAAGAAGGCATCGTTGCTGGTGGTGGTACTGCTCTGGTCAACGTTATCGCAGCCGTGGCGGCTCTAGATTTGACGAGTGACGAAGCAACTGGTCGCAACATCGTCCAGCGTGCGCTGGAAGAACCTGTTCGCCAGATTGCTCTCAACGCTGGTTTTGAGGGGTCTGTTGTCATCGATAAATTAAAAAATAGCCCAGCTGGTCACGGCTTTAATGCTGCAACTGGTGAATGGGTAGATATGCTAGAAGCCGGCATTATCGACCCTGTGAAGGTAACTCGTTCGGCCCTACAAAATGCGGCGTCAGTAGCTGGCCTCATCTTGACTACTGAAGCTGTTGTGGCTAACAAGCCAGAACCAAAACCAGCTGCCCCAGCTATGGATCCAGGTATGATGGGCGGCATGATGTAAGGCAACTAGGCTGAGCAAACCTTTCGTCTGATAGATAAAACGAGCAAGATTGGTGTTCTGCTGTCCAGAACCCTGTCTTGCTCGTTTTTGTGATGATTCATTTGATGTTAACTAAGAGAAGCTTATCCCTAACTGGTGATTATGTTTTAATGATTTTCCCTCACCAATTCAGCCACCAAGGGAGATTGCTTTCTGGGCGAGTCGGACGGGGACAAGGGGTACTATGAGGATAAACATCCTTTCAGAAGGGCAGTTCTTCCTCCTCCAAGACGAGGTCTGCTAAGTCTTGACCGACATTATTTTCTCTGATAGCACGTTGAGCACGGCTTTCTAAGAGTTGGAAACTGTGCCCCAGCACCTCAGTGATATAGCGGGTTGAACCATTTTTGTCATATTTTCTAGTACGCAGTTCGCCATCAATCGAAACGAGCGTACCCTTGCCACCGTAACTGGCTAGGGTCTCAGCTTGACGTCCCCAGAAGACAACGTTGATGAAGTCTGCGCTACGCTCCCCATTTTGGGACTTGAACCGCCTGTTGACGGCAAGCGACACCCGTGTGACCGATTTATCGTTAGGTGTTTTGATCATTTCTGGCACGGCAGTCAATCTGCCAATTAAAACAACTTTATTATACATATCATTTCCTCCTAATAGGGTATTCGTAAAAGGGTTGAAAAAATGATATAATTATCAAAAAAAAAGGAGAAAAAAGTGATGGATATTGCACATTATCGCCAAACTCTTGAGCAACCTTGGGGAAAAATTTTTTATCAGGTGTTATTTGACCAATTAAAGGAAGTTAAAGGGAAGCGTGTCTTGGATTTTGGGGCAGGGTTTTGTTTGACAGCTGATTTCCTCAGTCAAAACAATACGGTTGTGGCTGTTGACCCGTCAGCTGAGATGCTCTATCATCAGGAACACCAAAACTTATCCAAACATCACGGCTCAATCGACTTACTTGACCAGTTTCCAGATGCCAGTTTTGATGTCATCATCTGCCACAATGTCTTGGAATATGTTGCAATGGAAGATTATCCGACCTACTTGACTGCCTTTCATCGTTTGCTGACCCCGTCAGGTCAGTTGTCTATCGTCAAGCATCACCGTGCTGGGAAAGTGATGCAGGCTGTCGTTTTTAACCATCAGATTGACACGGCAATGGACTTGCTGGCTGGGGCTGATTATCATAGCCCATCATTCAATCAGGAGAGGTGTTATGACATGGCAGAATTGGTTCAGTCAGGACAGTTTAGAATCGAACGTTATCAGGGGATTCGAACCTTCTATGCCCTACAGCCAAATGAGATTAAGTCGGAGATGGGCTGGTTGGAAGGCATGACCAGAATGGAGTTGGCAGTTTGCGATCACAGTCCTTATCGTGATATTAGCTTTTTTCATCATGTTTGGCTAGAAAAAGTAACAACCTAACCCTTACCGAAAGACTTTAGAAAGAGTTCTTGACTTAAAATAGAAAGGTTAGCACAAATGATCAAACAATTACAGGAAAAACTAAATCAATCTCACCCCTATACTAGTGAGGAACTGGCGTGGTTGCTCAGTCATATTGGTGATCCTGACCCAGCTGTTCGTGACAATCTGGTTTATCTCAGCTTTTGTCATGACTTGCTTGATGGTCTTGTTGATGAGGTACAGTTGGCTAGTTTGCTCGATGAGACGCTAACAAGGCAGCTACAGACAACTGGTCTAGGGACTTGTGATGAGCGTACCCTAACCAGATCTTTCACTAGCCTATTGCATACTCTATTGCTTTATGTGGATGGTCAGGAGGGGCACCCTTATCGTGGGTGGATGAGGGCGTCTCAGAGAGATGTTATGGCAACTGGTCCTAGACTACCTGCCAGCTGAGCGTGACATCAGAGGTTATGATAGCGTTCATGGCTGGGTTCATGCTATTGCACACGGGGCAGATTTTTTACAAGCGGTAGCTTGTCATCCCGAATTTCCCTTAAACCGTCTAACTGATGTTTGGGAGGTGATCAGGGCTGTTTACTGGAAGTTGAAACAACTTTCTCAGCAGGTGAGAGTAGTCGTTTAGCGGCAGTCCTTCTCCAACTGCTTGCTCAGGAGCGGCTCACTCAGGACCAAGTAGCGATGTGGTTAAGTGACCGGCTGGTATCTGGAGATGAGCCCAGCGATTATGCTAAACAACTCAATAGCCAGGCCTTTTTATCGGTGTTATATTTCCAATTAGAAAAAGAGGGGGTGCTAGGCACGACTCTCAAGCAGGCGTTGTTGAACCACCCTCATTTGCTAGCGTGAAAGGAGTGAAAAATGTCCGTTTCTTGCTTGTTTTGTAGTGACTTGCCTTTTATATTAGAAAATAATCTAGCTGGCGCCTTTTACGATAAACACCCTGTCAATCAGGGGCATTTGCTGATTGTTCCCAAACGCCATGTGGAGGATTATTTTGGGTTAACATCAGTCGAAAAACAAGCCATTGATGACCTCTTGCAGTTGGGTAAGGAAATGCTAGAGACGCGTTATCAGCCAGATGGTTACAATGTCGGTGCCAACTGCGGTGCGGTTGCCGGTCAGACCATTTTTCACTGCCACATCCATCTGATTCCTCGTTACAAGGGGGATACGCCAAAGCCAAAAGGCGGTGTCAGAGGGGTTATTCCTGAACGCCAAGGCTATCAGACAGCGGAGGACTAATTGCTGATATGCCATTGTTAGTATCATCAAGTTAGTATAGATAGAAGTCGTCTGTCATAAGGTTTTTTCATAAGAATAAGTGAAACAGAGCAACTCAGAAATGGGTTGATTTTTGATTTAAGATAATTTTCAGAATATTTTTAGGAATGTTTTAGAAAAAGCGCCTATACTTTGTCTCAGAAAGAAGATAATACTTATGAAAACAAAAATGATACTTCCGCCCCTCCTTACGGTGCTAACCTTAGCAGCTTGCCAAGCCAAAGCAGACTTAAGTTCGACAGCATCGTCAACAGCAACTATAGCAACCAGTTCTAATCAGGCAACGGTAACAGCAACTTCTACGACGACTGGCAACACGACCTATTTCTCTGAAAAGGATTTGGACGCCAGCTACGATGCAGCGACAGCTAGTATCATCCAGCTCAATGGTTCTTCGGCGACGGTCACAGGAACTGGCGTGTCTGTATCAGGTTCTGTGGTGAAGATTACGTAGGCGGGTACCTACATCGTCTCAGGCTCTAGCCAAGGCGTTCAACTGTTGGTTGAAGCAGCAGATACAGATGATGTCCACATCGTGCTCAATGGTGTCACCATGACAGGGACAGATGCCCTTATCGCTGCCACCTCTGCGGACAATGTCTACCTGACCCTAGCTGATGGCACGCACAATAAACTAGCCGATTCTGCCAATCGGACGGCAACAGACTACAGCGCAGCCATTTACAGCAAAAAAGACCTAACCATCAATGGAACAGGTAGTCTCGAAGTCGAGGGCAACTACAACAATGCCATCAAGTCGAATGACGACCTGAAAATTGCGGGTGGGACCTACACCATAACAGCCGTTAAACATGCCCTGTCAGCCAATGATGCGCTGAATATGACTGGAGCGACCATGACCCTGACGGCGACAGAAGATGTCCTTCACTCGGACAATGACGAGGACACTAGCCTCGGTAATCTGTATATCGAAAATAGCAAGCTCACCATCACGGCTGGTGACGACGCCATCCACGCGACCAATGAACTGGTCATCGACAGCGGCACCATCGACATCCAGTCCAGCACAGAAGGGATTGAAGGAAAAGTCATCACCATCAATGGCGGCACGATTGCCCTTAATGCGACGGATGACGGCATCAATGCGACCGACTGGACCAAGTCATCTGATAGCATGATGGTCATGGATGGGGTCAGCCTGACCATCAACGGTGGCGACATTACGATAAACATGGCTGCTGGCGATACTGATGCCATCGATTCCAACGGGGATTTGACCATAACAGGAGGCAATCTCACCATTACAGGACAGTCTGCCTTTGACTTTGACTGCACAGTGACCCATACGGGTGGCACAATTACCGTCAACGGTCAGCAGATGACCGACATCACCAACTCCATGATGATGGGTGGACCTGGTGGTGGTATGCCAAGACGCTAAACGATGACTAATCTAAGAGAAGAACACAACATGACCAAACGCATTCACCAAAAAGAGTTTAAGCGGGTAGAAACCAAATATTTAGTGAGCCTAGCTCAGCTGCCCCACTTGCTGTCAGACTTGGGCGAGTACATGGAGGCAGATGACTTTGCCCAATCCACCATCACAAGCCTCTACTTTGATACGAAGCATTTTGATATGGTTCAAGATTCGTTGGCCAAAAAATACGGCAAGGAAAAGCTTCGTTTGAGGACTTATGACAGGAATGGCGATTTAGAGGCACCAGCATTTTTAGAAATCAAGCAAAAAATAGATGGTGTTGGCTACAAATATCGAATCAAAACCACTCCCAAGCAGGCAGGTCTGCTAGTGGCAGGTGATGTGGAAAATCATACTGAAGATAAACGGCTGCTGGCCCAGCTGGAAACATTGCAACAGAGATACGGCACGATTAAACCGCGGATGTTAATTTCCTACAAGCGTCTATCATTCAAAGGCAAGGACAATCCGTCAGTCCGTGTCACGCTGGACACGAGCGTCACCTAGGCTGTGGTCAACGACCTTGTCCTGACAAGTTCGATGGCTCTTCCACTTTTGCCAGAGCAACAACTGATTATGGAGATTAAGGTCAGTGACCAGCTGCCTGCTTGGCTGGAGAATATCTTACATCAGTACAATCTTGACAAAGTATCATTTTCTAAATATGGTCAGGCTTATACCCTGCACCAGTCCAAAATGTTAGTGAGGGATCCACATTATGCTTAATCAATTGTTTCAAAGTGTCATCAGTCAGTCAACGGTGTCAACATCGGGTTGGGGCTTGGTGTTGAGCCTTCTGACCAGTATGGTTTTGGGGTTAGCCTTAGCTTATCTCTACCAACATAAAACGTCTTATTCTCGTGAGACTCAGATTGGGTCGTTAGCTTATCGCGCACGACCAAGAAGAAAAAAGTCTTTAGACAGTTTGTTCATCAAGACAGTAGGAAAATTGACGGTTTAAGGTCGATTTTCCTGCTGTTTTGTTGGTCATGGGCAATGGTTGAAAGTACGTGCTTCATCTGGCAAAATCAGAGCCTGCATCGTGGTGTTGAGGGGCTATTGATTTGACAAGTGTGTGTGATTTTGCTACAATACCCTTAACAACACGATGAAAGTCAAAGCTCATTGTCTTGTGCGTTCTTTGGCGTGCAATGATGAACTAGCTTTGGCTTTTTCTGACGACTGGAGGTGACCCATGGATTTTAGAACAACAACAGACCATAAGACGTTCGGCGTTCGAGCAACAGAGCTGTTGG
This sequence comes from Streptococcus sp. E17BB, assembly GCF_041807725.1. Taxonomy (NCBI): domain Bacteria; kingdom Bacillati; phylum Bacillota; class Bacilli; order Lactobacillales; family Streptococcaceae; genus Streptococcus; species Streptococcus sp. E17BB. The sequence goes on along the minus strand of NZ_JBGTZC010000026.1, from coordinate 15,688 downwards.
TTAGGGGCAATCAGATTTATCTCGCCAAATCGCCTGCTGGACAATATTACTGCATTGGTGGCGCGATTGCTGTCGGTGAAACGACTGAAGAGGCTGTCCGACGTGAGGTGCGTGAGGAGGTTGGCTGTGATAGCCAGGTTGATGAACTCGCCTTTGTCGTTGAGAACCACTTTGAGCTGGACGGTCGGATTTTTCATCAGATCGAGTTCCACTATTTGGTCACGCCGCTGTCTGAACCAAATGCCAGCATGGTTGAAGGTGACAGCCGTCGCCAGTGTGAATGGGTGAGTTTTGACGACCTTGAGGCACTTGACCTCAACCCAGCTTTTCTAAAGACCGCTCTCAAAAACTGGGACGGGCAGGTCAAGCATGTGGTGAATATGGAGGGAACATCAAATGAGCGTTAGGTTAATCGCCCATGTGTTCGTGACGGTTGATGAGTGCTTGAGTGGCGGCATGATTGACCAGGCCTATCGGGATGGGGAGGTTTGTCAGTATATTTAGGGGAAAGATATGTCTGGAAATAGTGTTTGTGATTGACGAAGTATTTGCTTTAATGATATAATTAATTTGCAATCTTTGTTAAAAAAAGGAGAATATGATGAAAAGTAGAGTTCAGCGTGCGCAACTTCAAAAAAAATATGGTTTTAGAAAGTTGAAAGCCTGCGGGATGGTTTCTGCGGTTATTGGAGCTAGTTTGTTGTCTTTGTTTGGTCAAAGTCAAGTTTTTGCTGATAACGCAACTTCTTCAGATACTAATGAGATAACTGTTCAGTATCGTTATTCAACCGTTGATGAATTAAATGCGGAAGAGAAGGCTAGTCTGATTCAGGCTTTACCAGAAAAAGTTACTAAGGAAGCTACCTATTACCTTGTTTATCGTCCAACCTCAAGTGTCAAGGCAAGTTTGCCGCAAACTAATAGTACAAGTAGTCCTTTAGTTGCTCTCTTAGGAATTGGAGCATTGATTGTGGCTGTTAAGGTAGGTAAGTCTGGTCGTAAGAGTGCTATCTACATGGCAACTTTGACTGCTGTTGGTGGTTTGGCAACAGCAACTGTAGTTCATGCGATTTCAACAGGTACTTTATCTGCTTACAACAAAGATGTGACAGTGAGAATTGGTGAGGAATTACCTAGCGGTAAGCTTGCTATCTCTGGTTATGAGTTTGTCGGTTATTTTGAATCAACATCGACTGATGCTGGTGATAAGGTGGCACAACAACCAAAAGTAACAGAGACTCCAGAGCAACCAAAAACTCCAGAACAAGCAGAAGTTCCGGAGCAACCAGAAACTCCAGAGCAACCAAAAACTCCAGAGCAACCAAAAACTCCAGAACAACCCGAAGTTCCAGAGCAACCAGAAACTCCAGAACAGCCAGAAGTTCCGGAGCAACCAGAAACTCCAGAGCAACCAAAAACTCCAGAACAACCCGAAGTTCCAGAGCAACCAGAAACTCCAGAACAGCCAGAAGTTCCGGAGCAACCAGAAACTCCAGAGCAACCAAAAACTCCAGAACAACCCGAAGTTCCAGAGCAACCAGAAACTCCAGAACAGCCAGAAGTTCCGGAGCAACCAGAAACTCCAGAGCAACCAGAAACTCCAGAACAGCCAGAAGTTCCGGAGCAACCAGAAACTCCAGAACAGCCAGAAGTTCCAGAGCAACCAGAAACTCCGGAACAGCCAGAAGCTCCAGAGCAACCAGAAACTCCGGAACAGCCAGAAGCTCCAGAACAACCAGAAACTCCAGAACAACCAGAAACTCCGGAACAGCCAGAAGCTCCAGAGCAACCAGAAACTCCGGAACAGCCAGAAGTTCCAGAGCAACCAGAAACTCCAGAACAGCCAGAAGTTCCAGAGCAACCAGAGGTTAAAAATTATGAAACTGGTATTGCTCTAGGGAGTTCGAATATAAAAGACTACGTTGTTAACCTGACACAAACGTCTGTGAAATCAGAGGCAATGGAATACCTTAAGCAACTTCGTTTGGATATGTATAACAACATCAATCCAAGATTTAATAATACTGATTTACGGTCTTATTTGGCGTCCAAAAATATTACTTCTGCTGAGCAGTACGCGGATAGTTTTAAGTGGGATGAGACCTTGGAACGTATTGCGATTCAACGTGCTTTAGAGACAGGTATTCATAAAGCAGTTGCTCATAAGAGAGTGAATAGTTCTAGTATTTTTTCTGCTAGAGATTTGGAGACAGGCAAAGGTTTTAATGGTGAGATTATCCAGTGGGGCTATGGCATGAGAGATGCCTTGACTGCATCTGATGCATTTGCTTATGGTGAACTAGACGCTCTAAATGCTTCTAATGGTGTCTATAATAGCAACAATGGTCACCTACATACCTTGTTAAATCCAGATAATAAATCTTATGGTTTTGCTAGTATCATGAGCCCAGACTTTCTTTATGGAGGAGTTACATTGGGGGTTTCTAGTCGAGCAGAATCAACAGATGAAACTGGTGGTCATTTGGAGGGTTCTTATCGGATTACCTATGGCATTGACTAAGTGAATAATCATAGTACTAATTTATAAATGATATTGGTTGAAAGAGATTTCTTTTTCTGCTAAAATAATCCTAACAACACGATGAAAGTCAAAGCTCATTGTCTTGTATGCTTTTTTGCATGCAATTCTGGGAGTTTTGGCTTTTTTGTAAACATCAAAAACCAGTAATCAAAGAAAGGAACAAGATAGCAGCTCTGCTATTTTTCATAAAAAGACATGAACTTTACAGAAGACTACGATATTATCGTTATTGGTGCGGGACACGCTGGAGTCGAAGCGAGTCTGGCTGCCAGCCGTATGGGGGCTAAGACCCTCCTTGCCACCCTCAATGTTGACATGCTGGCCTTTATGCCCTGCAACCCATCTGTTGGCGGCTCTGCCAAGGGTATTGTCGTTCGCGAGATTGACGCTCTGGGGGGCGAGATGGGGCGCAACATCGACAAGTCCTATATCCAGATGAAGATGCTCAACACCGGCAAGGGCCCTGCTGTCCGTGCGCTTCGTGCTCAGGCAGACAAGGCGCTCTACGCCCAGCTGATGAAGCAAACCGTTGAGCGCCAAGAGAACCTCACGCTTCGCCAGTCCGAGATTGCCGAGGTTTTGGTGGACAATGGGCAGGTCATCGGTGTGAAGACAGCGACGGGACAGGCCTTTTCGGCAGCAGCAGTCGTTGTCACCACAGGGACAGCCCTGCGGGGGGAAATCATCATCGGAGACCTCAAGTATTCCTCTGGTCCAAATAATAGCCTAGCGTCTGTCAAGCTGGCGGACAACCTCAAAGAGCTAGGACTAGAAATTGGACGCTTCAAGACAGGAACGCCGCCACGCATCAAGGCGTCTTCTATCGACTACTCGGTGACCGAAATCCAGCCTGGAGATGACAAGCCCAATCACTTCTCCTTCCTGTCCAAGGACGAGGACTATGTGACCGACCAAGTGCCTTGCTGGTTGACCTATACCAATGAGACCAGCCACCAGATTATCAATGACAACCTCCACCGAGCCCCGATGTTTTCAGGGGTAGTCAAGGGCGTCGGACCTCGCTACTGCCCATCGATTGAGGATAAGATTGTCCGCTTTGCCGACAAGGAACGTCACCAGCTCTTCCTTGAGCCAGAAGGTCGAAACACCGAAGAAATCTACGTTCAAGGGCTGTCCACCAGCCTACCGGAAGATGTTCAAAAAGAACTGCTCCACTCTATCAAGGGCTTAGAAAATGCAGAGATGATGCGGACAGGCTATGCCATCGAGTACGACATCGTTCTGCCTCACCAGCTCCGTGCGACCTTGGAGACCAAGTCCATCAGTGGTCTTTTCACAGCGGGTCAGACCAATGGCACATCGGGTTATGAAGAAGCCGCTGGACAGGGCTTGATAGCAGGGATTAACGCGGCACTCAAGGTTCAGGGCAAGCCTGAGCTGATTTTGGGACGGAGTGATGGCTATATCGGGGTCATGATTGATGACCTCGTGACCAAGGGGACGCTGGAGCCTTACCGTCTCTTGACCTCACGAGCAGAGTATCGCCTCATTCTCCGCCATGACAATGCCGACATGCGATTGACACCGATTGGTCGCAAAGTTGGACTGGTAGCCGATGACCGCTGGGCCATGTTCCAAGAAAAGAAAGACCAATTTGAACGTGAGATGGCACGTCTTGCCAGCATTAAACTCAAACCCGTCAAGGAGACCAATGAGCATGTTCAAGCCCTTGGCTTCAAGCCGTTGACCGATGCCATGACGGCTAAGGACTTCATGCGCCGACCTGAGATTGACTATGCTGTGGTGACCCAGTTTGTCGGTGAAGCGGCGGAGTCACTGGATGGTAAAGTAATCGAGCTGATTGAAACCGAGATTAAGTACGAGGGCTATATCGCTAAAGCGCTCGATCAGGTGGACAAGATGAAGCGCATGGAAGAAAAGCGGATTCCATCTGACATTGACTGGGATGACATCGACTCTATTGCTACCGAAGCCCGTCAGAAGTTTAAGAAAATCAATCCTGAAACCATTGGACAGGCTAGCCGAATTTCAGGGGTCAACCCAGCTGATATTTCTATCCTGATGGTTTATCTGGAGGGCAAAGGGCGGTCGATTGCTAAGAACAAGCAGGGCTAACCATGGCGGAACCTCTCTTTTACGGTCTTGACCTTGATCAGCATAGCCGTTGCAGGCATTACCATAGCGAACTGGATATTGTCGCTCTCAAATGTGGGCAATGCCAGCGGTATTATGCCTGTTACCAATGCCATGATGTCTTAACAGACCATGTCTTTCAGGTAACCTCTGCTAACGAGCTACACCCCGTGTTATGCGGTGTCTGCCGTCAGCAACTGTCCTTATCTGATTATAAAACAGGCGCTTGCCCGCTCTGCCAGTCGCCCTTTAATCCCAAGTGCAGTAACCACTACGATATTTATTTTGAAAAATAAGTAAAAAACGCTTGACAACTTATATATATAATGGTTTTGTTGAGTTAAATGGAGGTTTCACATGAAACTAATTGGAAAATTTATGGCAAAGAAGATTGCTAGTTTAGTTGTTCTTGTGTTGATAGCGCTAAGTCTGGTGTTTCACTTTCGAGAGCAGTTTTTTGGTGGGATATTAACGAGTAAATACAGCTTTGTCATCAAGCGCTTTGAGCGTGAAAATCAGCTGGTCGTTGCTGGTGTAGATGTTGAGACGACAGCGGAGCAAGTGTTTACCAACAAGCATTTCAAAGACTGGCCTGAGTGGACTGAGCCTTTGACCAAAGCACTTGTCGGACGAGATTTGGTGGCTGAAATTCCTGTTAAAACCGAGTTTAAACTGGAGTTGAAGGGGTTGGATAAGAGTGACCTAACCATAACAAACAGCGTTTTGAGCTTTAAGAAACCACTGACGGTCTACGTTGATTCGCAAGCTACTGGCGTGCCTGTCATCAAAAAAAGCGGGAGTGGCTTAGTTGATAAGGCAGTTGACCTCTTTACCTCTGGGCAAAAAGCACAGGAGTTTCTCGCTGAAAAAAGCCAAGAAGCCATCTACGAGACCTCAGAGCATGTCCTTGATGACCTAGACCGCCAAAAAAAAGTAGCGACGTTTGCCAGTCAGAGTTTGGAGCAACTGCTCAACCTCGATCGTGACGATAAACTGATGGTAGAGCTGACCGTGGATGACCTTGAGTTTATCAATGTTGACAAGCCTTAATAAAACTTCCTCACTTATCCTCTTACAAGAAGCCAAGGGCCAGACCAGCTAGCCTTTGGTTTTTTATTCGAACAAATGTTAACCGAAATAAAAATAAGGTTGACAAACATAGATAGCTTTTGCTATGATGAGAATAGAGAAGCTGTTTTCAAAATGCTAGATGACGAGACTTGCTTTCTGTAAAGTTTTCAAGAAATCACAACATCTTGCCTAGTTCAACGATAGCATCTTGATAAAGAAAGGACTTATTTTATCATGTTTCAGAGTAAATCTCTCGCTCAAATGGCGCTGGTGACAGCCCTGATCTGTGTTTTGGGATTTTTGCCACCTATTTCCCTAGGTGTTATACCTGTTCCAATCGTCTTGCAAAATATGGGTGTGATGCTGGCAGCCGCTTTGCTGGGAGGCACTCGAGGAAGCCTGAGTGTTCTGTTATTTTTGATGATTGGGTTAGTCTTGCCAGTCTTTACAGGCGGGAATACCACTCTACCTGTCCTCACTGGACCGACGGCTGGTTACGTTGTGGCTTGGCTGGCTGTACCCCTGTTGTATGAGGGCTTAACACGATTGGTAAAACCTTCTCGATGGATTACGGATGCTATCTTACTTTGGTTGGCAAGCCTTCCTGTGGTGTATCTGCTTGGTGTCTTTTGGTTGCAATATTTTTCTGATATGACGTGGACAGATTTATTGTTGTCTAACCTGATTTTTGTGCCAGGAGATACGATTAAAGTGATTATCGCAACAGTTATTGCTAGACGGTTGATCAGGAGTGGAGTTGTTCAAGGCCGTTATTGATGCTTTAAAGTAACCGCCCTGCGGCAACTACTTGTCTTGTTCTAGCATCACGATTCGTTTCATCATGTTTTAGGGCAAATATCAGGTGTCAAATTATTTATCTTGTCAACTACCAAAATACCAGATATTTTAGAGCTGTCATTGCATGTCTAATGATATTTTTGAAAAAAATTGAATTAGGTTATTGACAAGTATTGAATGGTTTGCTATAATTGTTTTTGTTGTTAAGACAACAAGCCATTCGCGGGGATGGCGGAATTGGCAGACGCGCAGGACTAAGGATCCTGTGGCCGCTTTAGGCCGTGTGGGTTCAAGTCCCACTCTCCGCATACCTCACCAGTCATTGACTGGTTTTCTTTTTGCCTTAAAACCAAGTTAACTCAGGCTCCAAACAGTCGCTCATGATTTTAGTTGTCGATTTAACTGAAAAATATTGCATTTTTATTTGAAAAGAAGTATAATAGATTTGTTGAGGGATTATTGCAGAGCTGCAAGTTAATCTTTTCACAAAAGGCTTTGCCTGATAAAATTTTATTTGATTTTCATAAGGAGGAAATCGCAAATGGTAGTTAAAGTTGGTATTAACGGTTTCGGACGTATCGGTCGTCTTGCTTTCCGCTTGATCCAAGGTTTGGAAGGTGTTGAAGTAACTCGCATCAACGACTTGACAGATCCAAATATGTTGGCTCACCTCTTGAAATACGACACAACTCAAGGTCGTTTTGACGGTACTGTTGAAGTTAAAGATGGTGGTTTTGAAGTAAATGGTAACTTCGTTCGCGTATCAGCTGAAGCTGATCCAGCAAACATCGACTGGGCAACTGAAGGTGTTGACATCGTATTGGAAGCTACTGGTTTCTTCGCTTCAAAAGAAAAAGCAGAAAAACATTTGCACGCTAACGGTGCGAAAAAAGTTGTGATCACTGCTCCTGGTGGTAACGATGTGAAAACTGTTGTGTTTAACACTAACCACGACATCCTTGATGGTACTGAAACAGTTATCTCAGGTGCATCATGTACAACTAACTGCTTGGCACCAATGGCTAAAGCCCTTCACGATGCTTTTGGTATCCAAAAAGGTCTCATGACAACTATCCACGGTTACACTGGTGACCAAAACACTTTGGATGCACCACACCGTAACGGTGACCTCCGTCGTGCGCGCGCTGCTGCTGTAAACATCGTTCCTAACTCAACTGGTGCAGCTAAAGCTATCGGTTTGGTAATTCCTGAGTTGAACGGTAAACTTGACGGTGCTGCACAACGTGTTCCAGTTCCAACAGGTTCTGTAACTGAGTTGGTTGTTACTCTTGAAAAAGAAGCTTCAGTTGAAGCTATCAACGCTCACATGAAGTCAGTAGCTAACGAGTCTTACGGTTACACAGAAGACCCAATCGTATCTTCTGATATCGTAGGTATCTCTTACGGTTCACTCTTTGATGCGACTCAAACTAAAGTGTTGACTGTTGACGGTCAACAATTGGTAAAAGTTGTATCTTGGTACGACAACGAAATGTCTTACACTGCTCAATTGGTTCGTACACTTGAGTACTTTGCAAAAATCGCTAAATAAGAATTGAACGAGGGAATTTTCCCTCGTTTTTTGCTAATGTCAACTCAGTTATCGTGATAGGCTAGCAAAATATATTAAATCAGTTTGCTTAGCTGATACCGAAGATGACGACAGGTTCACCCTGTGACTAATGACTAATGTCAGTTGATGTTTCGGTTGTTCGGAGAATGATAGCTCAGTTCAAGGATCATGTGGAACTTATTTATAATCATTATTGACAAGCGTGTATAGTTTGCTATACTAGAAACAGGAGATGAAGCAGATGAGTGAACAATTTTCGAGCAAATTAAATATCCTGCGTGCAGGAGTTCTTGGGGCAAATGATGGGATTGTGTTCATTGTAGGTGTTGTCATCGGGGTGGCATCAGCGACAACTGATCAATGGGTGATTTTTTTGTCGGGGATGTCAGCTGTTTTAGCAGGCGCTTTTTCGATGGCAGGTGGAGAGTATGTCTCTGTCCCAACTCAGAAGGATACTGAGCAGGCAGCGACAGAAAAAGAACGGCGGCTCTACACCGAACACCCTGACGCTGCTCGGCTATCTCTCAAAGCTATCTATATGGCGCGTGGGGAGTGTGAAACAGCAGCAGAGTTTATGGTTAATAAAGCTTTTGCCAAGAATCCCGTTAAAACTTTGGTGGAAGAAAAATACAATATGGATTTTGAAGCCTTTACCAACCCATGGCATGCGGCATTGTCTAGTTTTCTTGCTTTTGTGGCAGGCGCTGTATTTCCGATGCTTGCGGTGATGCTTTTTCCTGTTTCGATTCGCATTCCTGCAACAGTGTTAGTCGTTATCCTGTCCTTGTTTGTGACAGGTTATACCAGTGCCAGACTGGGCGAAGCACCGATTGTTCCTGCTGTTGGTCGTAACATTATGGTTGGTCTGTTGACCATATTTGTGACCTTTGTGATTGGTCATCTGTTGGGGACAGGAGTTGTTGGGTAGTTTTTTGAAAAATAGCAGAGCTAAAGATGTGGTTTTTAGCTCTTTTATTTTTATCTAAAAATGTCAAAACAGACCTGAATATATTAAATAGATTGTAATTTTTTGTTTATTTTTATTAAAATACTTGACAAAAAAAGTTTGCCGTGTTAAAGTGACGTAGAATAGAAAGCGCTATCAGAAAAGGAGACTTATTGAATGAAGCATTTATTCGATAAACAAAATAAATATAGTATTCGAAAATTCTCAATCGGTGTCTGCTCAGCAGTTATTGGATTGAGCTTTTTGAGTGCCGGTACAGCTTATGCTGAAGAAACAGGGGTTCAGCCTGTTCAGCCACCTGTTCCAGCTGGACCAACTGGAGCAGCTTCGCTAGAAAGTACCCAAGATGGTGCTGTGGCAGAAAAAGAGGTTGAGGAAGTTGTTGCACCTGAGTCAACTAAATTTGAAGTGAGCGGGGAAGCAAAAACGGAAAGTGCCGTGCGCACAATTGATGAGGTAGTTTCTGTTGATAAGAATTACGCTCAAGCAGATAACGTAAAAGAAGGATTCCCTGCGACAAATGCTGTTGACGGTAGTGAAGCTACAGCTTGGGTCGGTATTGGAGAAACTGAGAAGCCGAAACTGACAGTTCGCTTGGACGATGTTGCCAGAGTTGAGCGCATCACTTATCAAGCGATGCAAGATGGCAAATCATCTCTGGGAAGTAGCTACCACAACGAAGCAGGAGTTGCTGCCAATGGCTACATCGAGTACAGTAAAACTGGTGAAGAGGGTAGCTGGAAGAAAGTGACCTTTACAGCTGTTGAACAGCAAGATGGTCAGCCACATATGCTTAATAAACCAGAAAATGAGGGGGCAGCTTATCAACGTCGTGGAAACCGCATGCCGATTGATTTTGTGATTGAACCGGTAGATGCGAAATATTTCCGCTTGACTGCTACCAATACACTTGTAGGGAATGCTGCACCTGCCAATACTCAGCCACACCTTGTCTCTGCCTCCAAGTTTATTCCTCAGGGTAAGAAGCTTGTTATTGAAGAAACGGTTACTGAAACCTTAGTAACTGATGAAAAACATTACATTGATGATGTGACCAAATATAAAGATCAAGAAGAGCTGGTCAGTGAAGCTGTTGCAGGCAAACGAGTGACTGTAACGACTTATGAAGCACAAAATGGTGAAAAGACCTCAACGAAGCTTGGAGAATCTGCCGTAACTATTATAAATCCTAAAATGGCAGTCTACCGTCGGGGAACATTGGAACGTCCAATACAGACACCTCCTCAAGCTCCGGCAGCTGTACGGTTGTTTAATGCTCCTCTGCAACAGGATGGAGAAACAGTCAGCCAGGTTGCAGTAACGCTCCCACAAGAAGCAGTAGCTAGTCATGTTGTCAAACTAAAAACCAATGACGCTCAAGTTCTAAAAGAGCTTACTCTTGAAGAATCTCACTTAGAAGATGGCATTGCAGTGCTTGCGCTCGACAGATTACTAGAAAACGGTCAGACTTATGCGGTGACTATCGCTACTGTTCAAGGTCTTGAATCAGATCCTAAGACATTTGTAGCTGATACTGTTGCCCCTCCAGCAGCTGTTTCAGCAGACTTTGTCGCTGGAACTCGTCAAGTAGATGTTGTTCTACCTGAAGGAGTTCAAGCAGGTGAGTTAGCTATTGTCATTAACCCAGAAGGCACAACTCAAGAGACTTATTTTATCGGTTATGCAAGCATTCCAACAGGTGAGCGTCGTGTACAAGTGACTGTTAATCAGGACTTGCTCGCTGAAAAAACCTACAACGTTCAATTGATGGATGCTACGAACAACTTGTCTCCGATGATTGAAGCTGCAGTTCGTCAGCAAACTCCACCGTCTGCGCCTACATCAACACTGACACCGGTTTACCCACCAGTAGAAACGGTGGAAGGTGAGTATAATAGACCAGCCTCCTCTGTTGGACGTATCACCAACGTCACATTTGAGAATGGTACAGCTTCCATCACTTATGAAACAGGTCATAAGGCTCAGGTTAACTTCTATAACGACCACGTTTTCCGCTTCAATATCGAAAAAGAGGGCGCAGAGTTCGTTTCTAACCCAGAGCTTGTTCATGCTGGTCGTCCGGCTAATATCACTCTGAAAAATCAAGCGAACTACCAAGAAACCTATGGTCAAATCGGTAAATTAGTTGATGAAGAATCACGCTATATCCTCGAAACACCAAAAGTGTTGGTTATCTTTGATAAGAAAACCTCACTCATGTCTGTTTATGACCGTGAGAAGAATGCTTATGTGACCAAAGAAGTAGCGCCTGTTTCTATCGCTGGTGGTAAAACAACTCAGACCTTAGCCCAAACAGAGGACGAACAGTTCTTTGGTGGCGGTATGCAAAACGGTCGCTTCACGCACAAGGGTGAAAAAATCAATATTGTCAATGAGAACAACTGGATTGATGGTTCAGTAGCTTCCCCAGCACCATTTTACTGGTCAAGTAAGGGTTACGGTGTGATGCGCCATACCTTCCGCCCAGGCCAGTATGATTTTGGTACGGATAATAAAGCGCAACTCACCAGCACCCACAACGAAGAGCGTTTTGATGCCTTCTACTTCATCAATTCAAAACCAGCAGATATCTTAAAAGACTATCATGAATTGACAGGTGCTCCGGCTGTCTTGCCAGAATATGCACTCTACTTGGGTCACTTGAATGCTTATAACCGTGACTACTGGCGTGAAGTGCCTAAAGGTACAGCAGGCGCAGTTCTCTTTGAAGATGGTAAATACTATAAAGAGTTTGATGGGCGTAGCCACACCGTACAGCCAGGAGACATCAAGGAAAACTTGAACGGTGATACACCAGAGAGCCATCAGTTCTCTGCTCGTGCCGTGATTGAACGCTATAAACGGCTGAACTTACCTCTTGGGTGGTTCTTGCCAAACGATGGTTATGGAGCTGGTTATGGTCAGACAGAGACTTTAGATGGTAATATTCAGAACCTGAAAGCCTTTGTTGAGTGGGCAAAACAAAATAACGTTGAAGTTGGCCTTTGGACACAGGCAGATCTTTATTCAACACGTGGTGATGTGGTTACTCACCGTGATATCGATAAAGAGGTTGGTACAGCAGGTATCCGTGCCATTAAGACTGACGTGGCTTGGGTAGGTCCTGGTTACAACTTTGGTCTCAATGGTGTTGATGAAGGGGCTAAGCTTCTGACTGAAAAGAGTGGAGAGGATAAGGCTCGTCCGTTCATCGTCTCTCTCGATGGCTGGGCTGGTACTCAGCGTAGTGCTGGTATCTGGTCTGGTGACCAACGTGGTGGTGAGTGGGAGTATATTCGTTTCCATATCCCAACTTACATCGGTCTAGGCTTGTCTGGTAACCCGAATATGGGTTCTGACATGGATGGTATCTTTGGTGGCGGTAATGCCGTTATCAACGCTCGTGATTATCAGTGGAAGGCTTTCACATCTATCCTGATGAACATGGATGGTTGGGGGAATGAGCCTAAGACACCATTCTCATTTGATGACCGCACGACAGACATCAACCGTATGTCTATGAAGCTCAAATCAACTCTGGTGCCTTATGCTTACTCAACAGGGCATGATGCCTCTGTTTCTGGTAAGCCAATCGTGCGCGCCATGTTGATTGACTTCTCAGATCAGCCACTGGCTTACACCAAAGCTGTGCAGTACCAGTACATGTACGGTGATAACTTCCTCGTTGCACCTATTTACAAAAATACAGCCATGAAGGAAAACGGCGATGATGTCAGAAACAACATCTTCTTGCCGGCTGGAGCTGAGTGGATTGACCTTTACACTGGTCAAAAATACGAGGGTGGTCAAGTTCTAAACAACTACGAAGCGCCTCTGTGGAAACTTCCAGTATTTGTTAAGAATGGCGCTATTATCCCAATGACTAACGCCAACAACAATCCAGCAGAGATTGACCGTGGTAACCGTTTGATTCAATTCTATCCACACAAGGTTAGCGAGTTCAAACTCTACGAGGATGACGGTAAGAGCGTAGACTACAAAGCAGGTAAAGTCGCAACAACTCTGATTAAGAGTGTGGCGGACGACTCTAACACAACAGGTCGTGCGGTCTTGACAATCGAACGCACTGAGGGTGACTTTGACGGCTTCAAGAAAGATAAAACCACTGAGCTTCACGTCAATGTCTCTAAAGATGTCGAGTCTGTACAAGTTAAGGTCAACGGTCAATCGGTAGAAGTTCGTCGTGTTAATACGCTGGAAGAGTACAGCAAGGGCACAAACGTCTTCTTCTACCACAAAGATACGAAACTTGCAACTTATAACCCAACCAGTGCAGAAATCAAGGCACTCGATGTGACCATGAATGACTTGCTGAAAATCAAGTTGGCGGCTCATGACGTGACAACCAACAAGGTTGAGGTAACGATCAATGGCTTTAGCAACGCCAAAGCTACTGAGCAAGCACCAGAAGGTCTTGAAGTACCAGCTACACCAACAAATCTGGCGACACCAGAGGATACAGTTAGTGCTAAAGCTATTAAAGCGACCTGGTCAGCTTCTAAAGATGCGACATCATACGATGTTGAACACAACGGGGTCCTTTACAGAAATATCAAAGCAACTGAGTTCAACTTTGATGGATTAAACCCAGGCACATCCCACACCTTTAAGGTGCGTGCGGTCAATGCTAAAGGGGAATCTGATTGGTCAGACGCTGTGACAGCAGAGACTAAGAATGACCCGTGGGCAGAGGCTATTGAGATTAACCCAGCCAATGTTTTAACTAACATTCGAACTCAGAGTGGTCAAGGGATCGATAAACTCTTTGACAAGAAGAAAGGTGCACAGTTCCACAGCCGCTGGAACGAACAAGTATCAGCAGGTTCTTACATTCGTGTAGACCTTGGTGGCGTTTATGATCTTGATTATCTTGAGTACCATCAGCGCAATGACGGTGGTGTCAATGGTCGCGTGATTTGGGCTAAGGTCTGGACCAGTGAAGATGGCGAAACTTGGGACTTTACAGGTTCTGCCGACTGGCGTAGTGATGCTAACTCAGTTGGTAAACACACTCTCGACAAACGAGCACGTTATGTTCACTTCCAGGTGGATAGTAGCCAAAATGGCTTTATCTCTGGTGAAGAAATGCTGATCTTCAAGAAACCAGGAACACGTATGTTTGTGCCAGGCGACATCAGTAACGACGGTCAGATTACCAACGATGATAAGACCTCCTTCCTCAACTACGCAGGTTTGCGTCGTGCAGATAGTGACTTTGGTGGTTATGTTGAGCGTGCAGATGCCAATAAAAATGGTTTGATTGATGCTTATGACATCAGTATCGCAGCTGTTCAACTTGACGGCGGTGTTACTGAGCGCTCAACAGTTGCTCCAAGTGGTAACCTGCGCTTTGAAGCTGAGAAGCTGGATGTGAAGACTGGTGAGGAAGTTAAGGTTTACCTGATTGCTGATGACTTAGCAGCTGTCAATGCGTTGACATCAACCTTCCAAGTGAGTGAAGCAGACTTTGAATTGGTTGCTCGCGGTAATGTGACTCCTGAGAGCTTTACGAAGCAGGCAGAGAACTTCTCACAAAGTCGCACGCGTTCTGGTCAACATGATGTTGTCTTCTCATTCATTAACTTTGGTCAAAAAGAATTGCTGAGCGGTTCAGGTCGAGTGGCTTATGTGACACTTAAAGCAAAACGTGACGCTGTCTTGAACTTCACATCTCAGGATAATATTCTTGTTGGCAATGATTTGCGCCGTGCAGCAGTTGATAACCAACCAGTGACAGCGTTGATTAACTATACAGAAGCCCCAGCGGTACCAACGAATGTGACTGTTAGCCGTCCAACCCACGGTAGTGTCAGTCTCACATGGGATGCTGTACCGCAGGCAGTTCGCTACATTGTTGAACAAGAAGCTGATGGTCAGTTTGTTGAAGTTGGACGCACCAATGAGCCACACTTCAACGTTTATAACCTCGCTCCTGTATCAACTTACACATTCCGTGTCCGTGCGACAAACCCAATTGGTCAATCAGAAGCAACAGAAGCAGTATCTGCTACGACTGTAGCGAAAGATTTAGCTAAGAAGTTGGTTGTTGCGGAGAAAACAGCAAGCACACCAGAACAGCCTAACGAACCATTGAGCAACTTCTTTGATGGTGATGAAAACACCATTTACCATAGCCAATGGCAGAAGACAGACGCTGTGCCATCAAGCTTAACTCTTGACTTGGGTGAGGAGAAAGCGCTGAGCCATCTGATTTATGTCCCACGCCCAGCAGCTTCAAACGGAACAATCACAGGCTTAACGGTTGAGACTAGCAATGATGGTCAGACATGGGCCCCAACAGGAGAAACTATCCGTTGGAACCGTAATGCTCTGGATAAGATTGCTTTTCTTCCAGAAGGAACAGAAGCCCGTTATATCCGTATCAATTGGTTAACCAGTGTTGGTGGATTCGTATCAGGTCAAGAGCTTTATGTGATTGAGGCCACTCCAGATTCAGAGCCAACTCCAAATCAAAATGACACCACACAACCACCGCGTCAAATTACTGACGTCAACCCTCAAACTGACTCAGGTATCATCGCAGAGGTTCAATCAGCGGATGCCAAGGTGGCAGGCTTGAGAGTGGTCTTCCACAAAGAAA
>NZ_JBGTZC010000025.1:0-33295 GCF_041807725.1 Streptococcus sp. E17BB | reverse complement strand
GGACTTGGTGCTGGGTCACCTTTACCAAAAAGTGCCGCAATCTTTGCTCGTTCCTGGTCTGGTGTAGTGGGTGTTGGTTGGTCTAGTGAACCGTCATAGGTCCAGTCTGTTTGTGTCGTCATTCTGTTCTCCTTGTGTCATTAGGTTCTTGTGGGGCATGGGGCTTAGACAATTTCCCAAAAGCTCGCTCTAAAGCCTCGTCAAAGCGTATCTGACTGCTCGTTTGATAAGTGATAAAGGTGGCGTACATTGCTTCCTGGAGTTGGTCCTGATAGGTGTTAAGGCGTTCCGCTTCCCTAGCCACTTTCTCGGCCTGTTTCTTAACTTTTTCTTCTAGGCGAGCCACTTGGCTCAAACTCATAGGCATTCCTCCTTCTTTGGGTCTGGATCTAGCTTATCAAAGGCCCCTTGATTTTTTCATCACAAATCAAGAGCTAAGGTTTGAGAGGAATAGCTGGTCTGCCTACCTTCCTCGTAAAATTGACAGAGCCAGTCATCCAGACAGGGTTCCAACTTTCGCCTCATCAACGCCTCATTCCAATCAGCTTTGCCATCTAGTAGGTCTAACGATGGTAAATCCTGCTCAAGGGGAAATCCCTGGTCTCTTAACTTTTCAATAAAATCTCTCCCTGCCTCATCATTGTCGACAGCTAGCGTTAGAAACTGGTCATGATGTTGAATGTATCTCGTCGTCTGTAAAATAACATCCAAGTAGTGGCTCAATCTCCCCTTGTCCAGCTCATCAAGAAAACGAAAATCTCCCTTTTCCTCCGAAGCTAGACGGATAACGTGGTAGGCGATAACACTCTTCTTCAGGCCTTCCATCGATACCAGACGGACATCAGCCAACTTCTCTTTCTGACACTCGTAATAACTCATCAAATCAATCACAGATTCCGCAAAGACAAGCCGCTTGGGTTTACCTATAGCCAAGCTAATCCCTGCATAACCATGAGAGCCTTTCATGATTTTCTTGAACCGTCCGCGTTTATATCGGTCTGGGTCTTCTTCAATCCCCTGAAGACTGGCTCCTACCAATCGCCCATGATGGTCCTTACTCTTAAACACAACCACAGGCTCTGAAAAGTTGTCGCTCTGCCATTGCCCCTGGGCAAGAAGACCTTGCCGGCCAAAGGTGTTGATGGTCTCATCAGATAAGTGACGGATGGTCTTGAGATAGGTGCGAGCAGAACCAAAGTCCTTACTTTCAGGAAGATAATAACGAAACGGTTCCAGTTTTAACACCTGTACCTCCTGCTCTGGAAAATCTCCCTTGTCCAAAAAGTGAATGGCTTCCTTGAAGCTAACCCCTGCCATCAGCTGCACAAAGTCTATGACATCGCCCTGAATATCCCGCGAAAACCATTTGAAGGTATTGGTGTTGGTAAAAATCTTGAAAGAATCGTGTTCTACCTGCTCGTAAAGGGTGCTGGATAAACGTTTCAAAGGGATACCCAAGGACCCTGCCACGTCAACGATGGACTTCTTCTTAATCGTCTCTAATGTTATCATCTTATTCTCCTATCAAAAAAGCAGAAGGCCAGCCTTCTGCTTAGGGTGTTGTGGTTGAAACTGGCAATTCAGGAATCGCTTCTGGCTCTGGTGTCGTCTTTTGTGCTTGAGTAAGAGCTTCTGATAGGCCTACCGAATAGGTTTGAAGATGGTTGACCAAGAGCTTATCTCCTAGTTTAGTGTAGGTCAAACGCAAGAGATGTTTCTCCACTTGATTGGTCTGAGCCTTGTCCTTCTGCTCCAAATCTGGCACATAGGTCACTGTATAAGACACCTCGGCTAAGACCTCATTTGAAGCATGATTGAGGTAAATATCAGCCTCCTGATACTGATAGTCCAAGATATAGTCCTTGTAGACCTCCTGGAGGGTGTCTTCTTGGCGAGTCAATTCTTCACTGTAGGCTGAATCCGTCAAATAAGGCTTGATACGCTTGTTATTTTCGCCAAGTTGTTTCTTAGTGAAGTAGTGACGGAGAAACGCCTCAACGCTTTCTTGGGATAGCTGACTGGCTTTCTCTTTTTTTGTCTGTTCATCTTGTAGTTTCTTAGCCTCCTGCTTGATAGCCGCCCTGGTCTCATTGGTCACACTTTGCTTACCTAAGCTATAGCCCATAGTCGAGACAAAGGCTAGTAAAGCAAGACTGGCCACACTCACTAGGACAATCTGCTTGGTTTTATCAATCATCAATTTTTCCTCTTTTCTGTCATGATAAACCAAGAATACCATGAGGAGATTGGGAATTTTATCACAGAAAAAAGGACACCCGAAGGTGTCCAAATGTGGGGTTAAGCGAGGCGTTTTGTCAATCGTTTGCTTATTTTTTTAACCAATAATGCAGCCAACAAGACATTTATCCCGACAAAAAAGGTCGGAAAACTGAGCCAGCCATTGGTCTGAAACTCGATCACAAAGAGGTCTGTTTCAGTAAACAACAGGTAAAGACCATAAACCTCCATAAAGGCTAGAAAGAGACCTCCTCCAATGAGCAATAAGCCTGTCGCCGCCAGAAACAAGCGGTAAAGCAAGAGAAGAATCCCTCCAATAGCGATGAGAATGAGAATAATTTGCCCTAACTCTTCAAACATCTTATGCCTCCCCTAGCTGTCTGCGATAGTACGTCGCCTTAGTGTTGTCCAGCTCCTCAAGTCGTTCAACCAAGTCCAAATACTCTACCCGTGTCCCCTCATCAAGATCTGGGAAGAAGGTCTCACGGTTAGTCATGATAACCTCTAATTGGCCAGTCAACTCACGGATGGAAAAACTCACATCACCTGTGGCTGTCTCGTATTGGTCTTTCAAGTCACGATAAGCCTCGTACTGGTCAGATGTACTGAACCCCTCACTCAAAAGGTTATCTAGTTGGTGTTTCATGTTTTCAAATTGGTCTGTCATCATGTCTCTCCTTTTCTTCTTCTACCATTAGTTTACCGCGTTCCATTCCTTTTGTCAGCTCATTGCTGCTAAATGTCCAAAGAAAGTTGGTCGTCAAGGACGATTTCTTGCTGATTGAGCGGATTAAGAAAGGGAGCTAGGGCTTCTTCAATGACCTCTATAGGCTCCCCTGCTTCAATCAGAGGTGCAAGGACATCGTATTGGGCTTTAAGGTTTTGATAATGTTCTTCCTTACTAAAAGTCTTATCAACCTGTTCCTTGGCAACGGCTGCCTTATCCCTCATGGTCTTGGCCAAAGCCTCTGTTGTTTCTTTGTCCTTTTCAATGTCGCCAATCACATTGTTAATCCGCTGGAGAGTTCCAATAGGGGATTTCAAATCCAGGCTCACCGAATACTGGTTGTCTCCCACAACCCTTAAGGTGATCAGTTCAGGAATAGGTTCACTCAGGCTTCTGGTCGTGACCTTCAAGGCAAAGCCTCGGTAATGGGAAAGGGTGCGAAATTCCTTGGTTTCTGAGCGGTTCTGACGAATCAGTTGGTGCAGGTACTCCCCTGCCTCGCTCTTTTCGGTGTAGGTTTGGCTGCCAAAGGACATGACAAAATCCTTGCCTTTACTATTTTTTGACCGCTCAATGTCCTGGTCATAAAGACTAAGGCGTTTCTCCATAACCGGCAAATCTCGCTCCGCCACCCGTATGGTTTGACGGTAATCGTCCTTGGTTCGCTCAAAAGCACGCCGTTCATTGTCCAAAAGCCCCAATTCATTCTCCAGCTCCATCTTGAGTTTAAGAAAGGGATTGCCCGTAGCCAAGGCCTTGAAATCAGAGGCAGTCATGGTCTGCTCATCAATGTCTTCTGCCGCCCGAACAGGTTCTTTAGAGGTCATAATTTGCGTGATGTACTTGAGCTTATTCTCTTGGGTCTGCCAGAGGTAGTTGTCAAAACTCCCTTTAGTAATGTAGTGATAAATATCTACTTCTTGGTGCTGGTTGCCCTGACGAATCAGCCGACCATTTCGCTGTAGGCTAAGTACCCAGCGCCTTACCGTATTACTACAGCAGGTTTCCAAATACTCGCCCCCGAACCGTACGTACACCTCTCAATGTATACGGCTCTCCATTTATAAACTCAATCTAACTTGCCATGATGTAATTTCTTATGGCAATCTTTACACAGTGCTATTGTTTTCCGTTGTCTAGAAATCATCAAATGTTCCCAAAAAGTTTTCCCTTTTAACTCCTTGAGTTTTCTCACATGATGGATTTCTAGGGAACTGTCGGTTGCTTGGCAATATTCACAACGATTTGCTTTTAATCTATCAATTAAATTTGTACGACTGAAATATTTTGCCGTATTTGGCAAGTTATCGTTTTCAAGGAAAGATTTCTTTTGACGTTTAAAGCCTCCATTATAGAAATAACGGGTCATTGTATCTCCTTTACGGCCAATATACTGTACCCTGAATTGTCCATCCTTTTTATATTTACGGATGATGTGAGATTTAGTCGTACGATACTTGGTCGCATAGGTTTTATACATGCTATATTCCATAATATACTTAAAGCGATGGAGGATAGAACTGTTGTTAGCGATACAATAATAGTTATAAAAACCTCTTATTTCCGCATTGTAGCGTTCTAAAATCTCTAAATCATCACAGTCTTTCATGAAATATCGAGCAGTTGGTTTCCATACCTCGTGACCTCTATGGTAGGTCATTTTCATGGCTCCATAGGACAATAGCCTATCTCTAATCGTTTCAATCGAAACTTCAAGAACTAGCCTACCTGTATAATTTCTAACCAATCGTCCTGCCGAATCACGCTTAGCTAACTTGGATTGGCGAATGTACAGATGATAACCCAGAAACCTCGCTTTATCTCTTGCATTGGTAATCAGGGTTTTCTCTTCAGAGAGTTCCAATTTGAGAACCGTTTCCAAATAGTCCTTAATGTCTGCTTTAATACGACGAGCGTCCTCTTTACTTCCAATCACACCACAGATAAAATCATCTGCATATCGGGTATAGGTTAGACGCTTAAAACTACTATCCATAGGGTCACTATGAGGAATCAATACTCTTTCTTTTTCTAATTGACGAATACGTTGAATGGCTTCTTGGCGTTGGTTTTCCGTCGAAGTACACTCTAGTGTTCTTCTTGCTTTTCCCAGTGCAATCTCATTTTGGCGATATTCTGGGGTGCGTTTACGGTATTTCCCTTCACAGAAGTTCTTCACATAATCTATCATATATTTATCAAACTTATCCAAATAGATATTGGCTAGAATTGGACTGATTATTCCTCCTTGTGGAGTTCCTGAGTAGGTTTTGTAGAATTTCCAATCTTCCACATATCCTGCATTGAGAAATTTACGAATCAGGCGTAAGAAACGCTCATCCATAATTCTTTCTCGTAGAATTTGAATCATCACATCGTGGTTGATATTATCAAAAAACGATTTGATATCTCCTTCAATAAACCACTTTACTTCTGTATAGGTTTTCTGAATTTGAGTAAGTGCTGAATGACAGCTTTTATTCGGACGAAAACCATGGGAAGAGGATTCAAATTGTCCCTCGTAGATGGATTCCAAAATCATTTTGATAACCTGTTGTAAGAGCTTATCATCAAATGATGGAATACCTAGTGGACGTGGCTTCCCATTCTTTTTAGGAATATAGGTTCGTCTTGATGGATGTGGCTGATAAGATTCATCTTTCAGGGAATCAATCAATTGGTCAATTCTAGCCATACTCATACCATCGATCGTCAACTCATCTACTCCAGGTGTCATGTGTCCTAGGTTAGCGTAAATCGTTTGATAGGCAACTAAGTACATTTCTTTGTTGTAAAGTAAGCGATAAAGTCGCTCAAATTGATAGTTTTTATCTTTACTGTGTTTTGTTAGATTGTTTAACACATTTTGAGGATTTCTCATGGTGTCTCGCACACCTTCCTTTCCATAATGTTAATGTTATAAACTGTTCCCCTTCGCCATGTACGTGCCATTAACACGCTCGAACTACTACGGGAACTCCGTTACCTTATCAAATATTCATAAACCTGATGTTTAATAGCTTTTACAAGCATTTTGACTTAGGTAATCTCCGTTTAGCTGGTATAGTAACATAGCTTGATAATTTCATCGGATAGGACGTTCATCTGTTTTCATTTACTATGAATACGCTATGGAATCCCTTTGCTTCACTACCTCGAACAGTGATAATGAAGTTCCATAGTATGAGGATTTTAGTTATCTTACCTCACAGTCCTGACACAGACCGTTTAGACTATCCTTCAATCAGTTTAGATTTTATCCTTATAATTATCTCAGTAACAACTGTTACATTGTCATCTCCTCATTCAGTCGTGATGTGATAACTCATCAACTTATGAGTTTCCCAACGTGCTTTGTTCCCTGATATTTGGTTTCCCTCACAGGTCAGTTGGGTGATGATAGGCATTAAGGTCACGCCTACTACTTTGCCAAAAAGTAGATTTACTATACCGCCTTTACGGACGCACGGACAATATCACTTGGTCGCCAAGGAACGTCCAAATGATGAACAGCCTTCATCTTAGCCTGAACGTTGAGACCCGTTCCCCCTTTTTCTGTTGAGGCCATGAGGATTCGTACCTCACCGCTATTGACCTGACGAGACAGGCTATTCTTCTTGTCGTCAGTATTGGCGTCATGGACAAAGGCAATCTGGTTGGCTGGAATCCCACGATCGACCAAGAGAGTTTTCAGCTCATTATAGATGTCAAACGTACTGCCATCTTTCTTGGGTGTCCCAATATCTGAAAATATCATCTGGGTACTTTCTGTCACCATATTTTCCCGATAAATCCGCTCCACATTATCCACCACCTGAAGGAGTTTCTGGCTGTCAGACAGCTTGTAGGCAGGGTCTATCAATCGCATGTCAATGGCTAATTTTCTAGCTTCGCCAGTTATCTTTAACATGTTGTCCTCCGTCGGCTCTACCAGACCGTTTTTGATGTCCTCAGACCGTGCCACCAGCTCCTCTAGGTAGTAACGCTGACTATCCGTCAACTCACTCTCTACGGGGATAATCCTTGCCTCTGGCACAGGTAAGTCCAACATATCTGAAGTTTGAATATCAGCTGTTTCCTTATAAATCCGCATGAGTTCAGGCAGGTTGACAAATTTCTTAAAGCGTTTCTTAGGCTGGTACTTATCTCCCGTTGGAGACAATTCCATTGAATTCTCAATCTGGCCAAAAGCTCCTACCCAAGAATCAAAGTGAGCCACCTGATACCGCTCCAGCACATCTGGCTGGACATAGTTCATCATAGTGTAGAGTTCGCTGATGGAATTAGAGACTGGTGTCCCTGTCGCAAAGATGACGTGACGATTGTTATGCTCTGACTGGACCTGCCGCACCTTCATCTCCATGTCCACGTTCTTCTTGGCTGTGATATTGGTAATGCCTGCCACGTTGCCCAAGCCTGTGATGGGACGAATATTCTTGAAGTGATGAGCTTCGTCCACAAAGAGACAGTCAATGCCCAAGTTCTCAAACTCGATAAAGCTGTCCCTATCCAGTTTTTGAAGCTCCTCTAGACGTTCTTCCAAAGAACGAATAGCCCGCTCCGATTCCTTGACCGTGTAGTCATTCTCACTATTCAGGTAAATCTCTCGCATCTGGCTCAGCTTGTCCATGATATAGGCTTCCTGTTTGGCCTTACTCATGGGGATTTTCTCAAACTGGCTATCGCCAATGACAATGGCATCATAGTCTCCTGTAATAATCCGTGACACAAATTGCTTACGGCGAGATTTGACAAAGTCCTTCTTGGTCGTCACAAAAACTTTCTTGGTCGGGAAAAACTTGAGGATTTCCTGGCCAAATTGAGCGGTCAAACCAGAAGGGACAACATAGAGTGGTTTATTGACCACCCCCAACTCTTTCAGTTTAAACCCCGCCCCAAGCATGGTCAAGGTCTTTCCTGAACCCACTTCATGAGCCAAAAGGGCTCGCTTTTCCTCCACAATCCGTTGAATGGCATTCTTCTGATGGGGGCGTAAGCTAATATTTTGAGCCAAGCCATCAATAACCAAATGGCTACCATCATAGGTCTTAGACACCGTACGGTTATACAGGCTATTGTAGGTGTCCGCAATCAAGGTCTGAACTTCTGGAGAGGATAAGACAAAGTCCTGGAAAAGACCCTGCATATCCGCTTCCCTGCTTCTCAAGAGACTGGTTCGCTGGGCATCGGTCACTTGCTTTTGCTTATCACCCTCTTTGACCATCTGTGTAATAGTAGGCTGATTGGAATTAAGCAGGGTCTCAAACACCTTCCGCCCACTATCATAGCGTGACCCCCTCACCCCCATAGCCGCTTCTTGGGCGGACACAGGGCGGTTGGTAAAAGCCTTAGACAAAGTATAGGTGCCATCAATAGGACTAACCTCAATGACATCTATTAAACTTGGGTCATCTAAGGTTTTCTCCTCGCCCAAAATCACCACATGAGCAAATTGCCCATAAACCTCGTTTGGAATCCAGCGAGAGCCAATGCGGTAGGCAATATCTGCCAATCCAATCTGACGGGGTTTGACAGCCTCAAGCAAAGTCTGATAGTGTCTCCAGTCTGCCAAGGCATTGTCCTCTTTTTGAAGCAAATCCACCTGGTCAAGCTTGGTTAAAATATCGCCTGATAGAAAATCCTGACGAGAAACATAAACCACTTTTCCCAAGAGGGCATAAGCAGGATCCAACAGAACCAAATCCCCTAATTCCTCAATCACATCACCTTCTGTTTTGCCTGGATAAAGAGACATCATAAAGGCAATATCCACCCCACGACCTTCTGCCAGACTGGCATTGAGGGCATCCTGAGCCGTATTGACGGCTTTGAGAATACGGTCTGGTCGCACCAAGGCTTTTTCAAAAGCCAGCGACTTCTTATACTTGACCTTCTTGTCCACAGGGTCAATGTATTCATCTTCTAAACTAGCAAGAAGAGAATACTTGTCATCACTATCAAATAGATTGCGGTTGACGTTACTATTGAGGTAACCATGCCGTCTGACAAAGCGGTCATACTGGTTGTTTAAGTCCCCAAGTAAACCCTCAAAGACATCACGGTCATAATCATAGTCCCGCTGGAGGTCAATCATTTCCTGATAGGTATTGCGAAGGTTGACCATGCCCTTAATACGGGCAACCTCCTTATCAGACAACGTTCCCTCATAGAAGACCGTTTTCTTAAAAAGTCCCTTGTGTCTGCCCGTCTTCGTCGCTTCTTTGGACAGGTAAACATCAACAGCTGTCTCATCGGTCACAGTCAAAGCCACAAAACGGTCAATAGCTGCTTGAGAGTATTTGGCATCCCAAGCCACAAAATCCCCAGTTTCCGTGACATAGTAGCTGATTTCCTCTGTCTTAGCCCCTACTCGAATGCCTTCACGGTCCTGGTAGTAAATCGTGTCCCCCTCATAGCCGAAACTATAGCGTTCAAGGCTATCCCAAATGGCTTGCGGAATGGTCTTGTCAACGGTTTTCTCCATCAGGACTTGAGACTGGATAAAGATGTTGTCCTTAACTTGTGGAAGAGCAACCTGCTTCAAAGCCTCCTTCAACTCTAGCACCAAGTCCTGTCCGCTTCCCTTCAAGGACAAAGTTCCACCGTTGAAATTTTTGACCTCATAAGTTCCCAAAACTTGAGGATTGTCCTCACCGTCAAAGTAGGGATTGAGCCAAATACGGTCGTCCTTGGCATACCGCTTGCTTCCTGAAAAAGCAATCGTTTCACCAGTCACCGACTTATCTAAGTCCTTTTGGAAGAAGAGAATATCCGTCGTAACACTCGTTCCTGCGATAGCCTTAAAAGCAGAATCAGGCAAGCGAACCCCACCCAAGAACTGAGTGGTAGCCTTGATATCCTGCAAGATATTATCTACCCGTTTATCCATTGTTCCCGTTGAGGAAATAACCGCCACTTGCCCAGCGTCATGAACCAAGTCCAACGACTTTTTGACAAAGTAATCGTGAATCATATAGTGCTTGTCATAACGGTTGTCCGCAATCCTAAAATTGCCAAAGGGAATGTTTGAAATAACCAAGTCAAAACTATCCGCCTGAAAGGGCACATCTTCAAAGCCTTGGACGAAAATGGTGGCATTGGGGTGAAGCTGTTTGGCAATAGCTCCCGTAATACCATCTATCTCCACACCGTAAAGGTCGCACTTCTCTCTTAATTGGGCTGGCATAGCCGCAAAGAAATTCCCTGTTCCCATAGACGGATCCAGCACCCGTCCGCCTCTAAACCCATCTGCGACCAACTTATCCCACATAGCTCTCACAATAGCTGGGTCGGTATAGTAAGCAGTCAGAGAACTCTGCTTCATGTCAGAGTATTCCTTATCAGACACCAATCTCTTTAGCTCTGCCCGTTCTATCTCAAACTAAGGATTGTAGTCGTCAAAAAAACTATTGGCTAGACCGCCCCAGCCGACATACTTGGCTAATATCTCCTGTTCAGGTGGGCTTGCCTGCCGCCCAGACTTATCTAGCTCTTTAACGAGACGGATGGCTGCGAGGTTAGCTTCCACCTTAGCCCGTGTCCCTTTAGGGTAAAAATCGGTCAAGTCCTCTGGAAAGGCAAAATTCTGAACAGGCTCAACCTTAACTAGCTCAGGCTCCTTTTCAAGCACACTAGGCTCGTCTTGAATAACCGCTTGGTCTTTTGGAGCCTCCGTTCTTTCTGCAGGACCTTTGTCTGAAGTGGGGTCTGTTTGACTGTCATCTAGGAAGGAAAAGAGGTCGATGTCATCAGAATCCTTTGTTACTGCAAAGTCATTACTTTCTTTAAAAGCCTCTGACTTTTCTGGTCGATAAACCAGCTGGCTCTTTTCCAATGCCCCAAGAGAACCGACATAAAAAACAGGACTGTCTAGCACATCATCATCGGGTAAAGCAGCTAACGCAACCCTAATCTGCCCCTGGTCTTCCCTAATATCTGCGACCTCAAATAGATGTTCACCATAACTGGCTAAACTTCCCAGAGGATACGTCTTTTGAACCTCTTCCTTGAGTTCTGACAGGCTATCATCAAAAGGAGTTTCCGGTTCTCTAGCCTGAAGTTCTTCCAATAATAAACGAGACGCCTTGTCTGGCTCTGCTTGAGCCATTCGCTCAAAGATTTTAGCCTCCTCTAGCTTCAGCTCATCTTTGGTCATGCGATTGGCCACAAAGACTAAACGCTCATAAGGGAGACTGCTCTCAAGGAAAAATGTAACGCTATCTCTGTCTAATCCCTGGTCAAGCAATTCAACCGCAAGCCTCAATTGATTGACTGGGGCATGAGGATACTGCCCTAAATAAAGTAACTCTTCCTTGGGCAAACGGTATTTCCCAACCGCATCTAACAAGACCCCTCGGCTACTCTCTGGAAAGTCCTCGACGGGTACACCAGCTGCCTCTAAAAGCTGGTAGTTTCTCGCCAAGAGCTGACGACTGAGGTCTACCAATTCTGCCAGTTCCTGAGAACCTGGCTCTCTAGCCAATTCATCTGCCGACCCATCCGCTTCCAGATAGGTAAAAATCGTCTCCCCTTCATAGATGGGAGTTTGCCTGCGTTCCTCATCAAAGTCACCCAAACGAAATTGTAACGGTCGCTCTAGTTTGGCTAATTCATCGTAGTGGCTTAAAATGGCAAACTTTTGGGTCAAGTTCAAGTGCTCATAGGCCTCATAGTGCTGGCTCTTGCCTAAGCGACGGTCATAAGAAGAGAGTGGTTCAGCTTGATTGGTCAAATAGGCCGTTACCACATTATCAACTTCTTCAAATCTGACGGTTTCTTCCTGCTTCACCTGACTGAGCTCTGCTTTTTTCTGGTCGAACTGAGTAATGATGTCTGCTTTAATGCCCAAGGGCAAGTCCTGATAGGCTGGCAAGTGCGCCACAAGTAAACTCGTCTTATCTAACCTGGCCACCGGTTGACCGTAATGGGCAACCAGATCTTGGTCAGTGGTTTCAAAGGTTAGTTCTGGCTTTGGGATAGTTGGGGCTTCATAGTTCAAAATAAACAAATCAAGGTCTCGGCTAATGCGGTCTGCTAGGTTGTTAGCCACCTTAGACACATTGATAAAATCCACCTGATTCATCTGAGGCACCAAACTCCCCAAGGATACACCATAATAGCTTCCCTGTTGGTCTAGAAGTTGACAATAAACGGCAAGATTATAGGTCGCAACCAATACCACCATATCTTTTTCAAAAGGGGTAAGTTGAGGGATTTGCCGTAAACCAGCCTGAGCGAAATGATAAGCATAAGCGCCCAAATGTTCAAAAGGTTGGTCTCCTTGGTTCAGAAAGGCAACTAGCTCCTCACTCACATCGTAGGGAGTTGGAAAAAGATTGACACGGCCTTCCTGCTCGATAAAGGTTTCCAAAAGCCTTTCCCAAGGCTTATCAAAATGGTGGGCTTGAAAGCGTAAAAAAGCCTCCTTAATAGCCAAATCTTGGTGTTGATGTTGCCGAAGGCGGTGGCTGATGGCTTGTGTATTCATCCAGTAATTCTCCTTTGATTTTCTTTAGTCAAAAAGGACTGAGAAAGCTCTCAGTCCCAATCGCTTAGAGGGTCATGGACAGCTCTCGCTGTGCGTCTACTTGAGATCTAGTTAGGTCTGCCATGTAGCTTCGTAAGAACTGGGAACGACTATCCAACCTGTCTTGGGCAAGAGCCAAATGAACTAAGTCTCCGAAATAATCGTCACTATCTACGTCCAGCTGGTGGCGAATCAAATCATCTAAAGTCTCCAAACTATAGGGGTCAAAGTTGCCCAACTCCCAATCATCAGACGACACCAAATAGGCAGACGACCGACCTTGGAAGACCTCTGAGATAAACTCATTCACATCCCCTGTTCGATAGAGCTTGTCTAACAGTCGGGTCAGGTCTTGCCTAATCACTTCGCTCTGCTCATCCGCAACTAGACGGAGGTGTTCATCTAACAGATAAATGTCATCTGTTGCCATATAGTAAGCATAGAGGTCATTAAGAAGTGTTTGACTGGTGATTTGGGTCTCCACACTCATGACTGCCTTAGTAAAGGCTGACGTATCTTGGTCCAAAAAGTGCTGCATGACCTGTCTCATCTCTTGGAATGTTGGAGTGCGACCTGATAGGATTTCTGCCAAATCAGCTACCCCATCGCCATCAGAATCAGGGCTTAAGGGATTGGTTCCTAAAGCCAGTTCCTGGGCATCTGTGAGACCGTCTCGGTCACTATCTTGGGTATAAAGGGTCTTAGGCATGGCTATCCTCACTTTCTAGGTCTTCCTTCTTACGGTGTAACCCATACGCCAGACCTAGCATCAAGCCACCTCCAACAAGACTAAGGATAGAAGCTTCCTCTCCTGTTTGTGGGAGACTGACAACTGGGCTTGGAGCTTGTGGTGGAACTGGTGTTGGAATTGGAGTTCCTGGTACTTCTGATTTTGGAGTAGGAGGTGTCGGTGGGATTACCGGCTCAGGGGTCGTCGTTTTAACTGTATTAGAGGTAATGGTAACCCCATTAACACTATGGCTAAAGGTATTTTCCACTTCCCCAGCCGCAATCCGTTTCATCTGAAGGTAGATATCTGCTTGGAAGGTGGAAGCGTCTGAAATGCTGGTCAGAAAAGCCTTATCAAAGGAAATAGACACTTGACCAGATGTGGTATCCACCCTTTGAAGCGTGTACTTGGTCACTTCTGTCCCCGATTTTAGGACTGTCCCATCTGCCAAGGTCACGTCCGTCATCAGGTAAGCCTGATAAACACCGTCATACTGGTCATGGGTTTCATCGTAATCATCACTAAAGCTATACGCTGTAAGAGCTGTCGCACGATTGGCTGGAATATGTGCGCCTTGAAGACGATAGGTAAAGACCTGATTAAGAGCAATCTCCTTGCCATCCAAACTCTGGTCCTTGTGAGATAGGTCGATGACCACATCCTTTTTGGGGTCTAGTTTTGGCACGTTGTTCACAACAGTATCCGTCACATAGGCTAGGCCAAAATCAATCTGATAGGCGGTATTGGTGTAGTCACCACCCGTTTTTACCAAATCTTTTTTAATAGACATGGGATTGGTCACAACCAAGGTCTGACCTGTCTTGACATAGGTGTCATAAAAGGTCTGTGGGTCATCTGCCGTAAAGACCTGAATGGCTCCTTTAGGCACAAATCCCCTACCTGCCATGGCATCTTGAACCGTCTTTGGTGCTTCACTTAGAGAAGCGTACACCTTAACGGATAAGCCCTTGACTGCTTGCCCTTGACCATCAACAATCTGAATCCCGTCTAGGTTGACATCCAAGGCCTCTTCTGGGTAATCATCAACCATAAAGAAACCTTTGGCATTACCCGTTCCCTCAGTCAAGCGGGCTGTCCCTATGATAATGCCGTCGCTGAGAGCACCTACCGCTCTTTCAAACTGGAGTTTATCAACCAGGAGACCTGCCAGTCACTAGAAGAACTAACCCTTAAAACCAAGGACTATGTCCACTGGTGGAACCATCATCGCATTCACGGTAGTCTCGATTACCAAACACCTATGGTTAAGCGAGTTATCGCTTAACAAAAACACTTTATAAAAATTGTACAGAAAAGGGGTGCCTTTTCATACTAAACTTAGGTGCCTAGCTATACCCTTTCAACTTTGATATGCCTGTAACATAACAAGGAATTTCATATCGTAGATTCTTACTTTTCCTCAAGTTGAAACAACTTACGTTGCTATACGCATTTCTACGTACTCGCCTTCGGAGCGTACATTCGCTGGTTCGTCAGTGCTAGAGCACATTCTCACCCTATTTAGTTTTTTATGACTCCCGACCTATCAGATACATATCCCACCTCTGGAACACTTTCGATTCTTAAGTCCTTAAGAATGACGGTATCTTTCAGCCGACTTCACCGAGCTTCATACCTTTACCTTTGCACCAGATAAACGCATGTCGGAGTATTAGAGAAATCGTTTCAGGGCGTTACCCCTTCATTCCAATTTTCAAGATAAGAGTTCTCCATTCTATTCAAATTTAACCTGACTATCAGGTTGATTTTTCAAGAACATGTCTAACCTTTTCAGTTAGAAACGTCTCGCACCGACAAATGCAACATGACCGTAAGGAATAGGT
The DNA here is from genome assembly GCF_041807725.1 of Streptococcus sp. E17BB. Taxonomy (NCBI): domain Bacteria; kingdom Bacillati; phylum Bacillota; class Bacilli; order Lactobacillales; family Streptococcaceae; genus Streptococcus; species Streptococcus sp. E17BB. The sequence continues at coordinate 18,230 of NZ_JBGTZC010000025.1, read as the reverse complement.
GTACCGTGACTGCCTCCCGCAAAGGAGATAATAGCCCCTGCCTGAGGCATTGAACCCGTCTCACCTCCTAAAGCTGATGCAGAACCCACCCAATCCTGACCATTCCCCATAACACTTGTGATGGGGATTTTCTCACCGTTTCGTCCTCTGAGCTTGAGACCCAATTGATTGATACGTGCCGCAACTCCCCATGTACATTGGCCGTAGGCATAGCCCATCCCATCACCACCTCCAGGGATAGAATTGTCAAAGAGGTCTCCTCTAACGACTTCTAGGGCAGCTGGATCACTCTGAGCGGTTCCTCCATTTGGTTGACTAAAACCNGAAGCGTACACCTTAACGGATAAGCCCTTGACTGCTTGCCCTTGACCATCAACAATCTGAATCCCGTCTAGGTTGACATCCAAGGCCTCTTCTGGGTAATCATCAACCATAAAGAAACCTTTGGCAATCTGGTCTTTGGTCGCAGACATGCCCTTATAGGCACTGTAATCCATGACAATCTTGTAGTAATTGACGGTATCAGGTAAGACCGTCTTTCCATCAATGGTCACGCCCTTGTCAGTGGTGTTGGACTTTTTAGGGGTAATCACTGGAATAAAATTGGAGACTTCTTCCGTCTCGTAAGCCAATCCAAAATCAACCTGATAGGCTTTATTGGTATAGGTCTGACCCGAGTTATAAAGGCTGTCCTTGACGGTCATAGGGTCAATAATGGTCAAAGATTGACCGGTCTTCACATAAGTCTCATAGAAAGCCTCATTGTCTTTAGGACGAAAGACTTGGAAAGCTCCTTTTGGTGAGATTTTCTTGGCCAACAAGGCTTCTTTCAAACTCGTTGGTGCCTCTTCCAAGTTCTGATAGGTCTCTACCAGAATATCCCTTACCGTCTGACCGTCTGGTGTTAAAATCTGAATAGCCTTGGTGTCAATCTCTAGGGCTTCTTCTGGGTAGTCATCCACAACGTAAAAGCCCTTGGCAATAGCATCTTGAGTCGCCACAATCCCCTTGTACTGGTCCAAATCCCAAGACAAGGTATAGAAGTTTTTTGAACCAACAAGCATGGCCTGACCATTGATGTCAACTTGGTCTGCATTAAGGTTCTTCTTGACAGGTTCTGGTGTCACCAGGGTATTGGTGACCTCCTTAGTCGCATAACCATTGCCAAAATCAATTTGGTAAGCCTTATTTGTGTAGGTCAAGGTCTTATCCTTGAGGTCAGTACGAACCGTCATGGGACTGGTCACTAAAAGGCTAGTACCTGTCTTGACATAAGTGTCATAAAAGGCTTGGTTGTCTTCTGGAACAATGACTTGAAAAGCGCCTTTAGGGCTAATCTTAGCCGTTGTTAGCTGATGTCTAAGCCTTTCTGGAGCTTCTGACAGGTTCTTGTAAGTCGTCGCCACAAAACCAGATAAGGCTTTTCCGTCTAGGCTTGTGACGATGACTGCCTTATCATCGGTCATCACAGCTTCTTCTGGAAAATCATCTATGAGGAGGAACCCTTTGCCAATCGTCTCCTTGGACGACTGGTCGCCCTTATACTGGTCTAAATCCCAAGTCAAGGTGTAGTGATTGGTTGAACCAACCAAGACCACCGTGTCATTGATAACAACGCCATCACTGTTTTTGTTGGTCTTATCAGGGATTATCAAGGTCGTTGTGGTCCCATCACCAGGTGTCCGAACGGTCACAGGGTTTGAGGTGACGGTGTAGGCGGTTGGTGTTCCCTGATTGATGATGAGCTTGTAAGTGTTAGTGTAAGTCGCACCATCATTGACCACTGTACCGTACAAAACAGGAGCTGTCAGGCGATAGCTCTTCGCTAAGTCCTTATTGACTTCAGACAAGAGACTGTCTTTAGCTGTCAAGCGAACCAGGTGTTTAGAGCTGTCATAAACAAAATCATAGGCGGTGTTCTCTGCCTTGCTTGTCGCTTCATTCAAGACATAACCTGCAGGCAGGTAATCCTCAAAGATGAGGCTAGTTGTCGTGATACGATTTTGGGATAGATCCCCCACTTCCAAAGGGTAGTTGACTGGGGAACTCTTAGCGACCTGAGTCTTGTCAATGGACACACGGTCACTATTTTCTACCTCTTTGTGAATACCTGGCTTTGTCTCTAAGCGGTAACCATGTACTTGAACACTTGGAGCCGCTGGTGGCGTAGGCGTTTTCTCATAAACAGGTTGGGTCGGTAAAGCCACCTTCACCAGTGCCAAACTTGGCTCCTCAACAGGGGTAGTCGGTTTTGGGGTGAAAGTTACTAGAGGTTCTAGCGTGAAGGTCTTTGGCGTATAGACAGACGGGGTATAGGTTAAGGGGTCTGGAACAGGGTCAAGGCTAGGTTTGACCAAGGGTTTTGGCGTGTGAGGCCTAACTGTCCGTGCCACAGGCAGGGTATTGAGGGCAAACCAATAGGTCTTACCTCCCACCTGAGTGGGCATATCCCCCTGACCAAAGGTTACTCGGTAAGTATTTCCCGAAGTCACCGTTGAGACAATAGCCCCCTTATAAGCATAGCGACTGGATGTCGTGTCCCACTCTTCAGGGGTACCAATTTCGTGAGCTCGGTTAGACCCCAGCGACCGTGCTAGGCCTTCATCCGTGACCTGAACAGTTGACCCATTGATAGGGACAAATTTACCCGATGAATCCTTAACATACTCTAAGCCGATGTTGTTGTGATTGAGTGACGAGTGGGTAAAGACACCTGGCTGCTCCTTGGAGAAGGTCACTTGACTGCCATCAGATAAGGTGTACTTGGCGTCTACTCGAAATTCCATCTTGTCATTTCGCCAGTCGCCCGTCCCGTCTCCACGATAGGCAATAAAGCCTTCTGTCGGGTCATTAGGAACAACCAGCGTCACGCTATTGGTGCCTGCAGGCGAAACAAGGTTGGTGATGTCATAAGTCACACCTGTAATCTTCTTGCCCGCAAAACTAGCGTTTTGAAGGTTGGAATAGTTGAACCGCAAGGTCTCCCCTGTCCGAAATTGGTCATAAACAAAGAAGCCCGTTGAATCCAGAATTCGACTATAACCACCCAGCATGGCATCTCCTGTGCTAATAATGTGGTCGGGATTACGAGTGGCTGCCCCATGCTGGGCTTGGGGTTCCCCACGATTGAGGTCAAGGGTCTGAGCAAGGGCTTCTGAAATGTAGCCCTCTTCACCCTTTTGAATTTCAGCCAGTTCTCGGTCATAGCGAGCTTTTTCAGAAGCATTGTAGGCTTCATTGGCTTTGTTAGTCGCATCGGCTTCTGCCTGTTTCTGGACATTACGTTTTTTGATAGCTTCAATCTCTGCCTGACGGTTGGTCACTTGGGCTTGCTTGTCCTTGTTGGCCTGATCTACAGCTGCTTGACCACGGCGATTTTCCTCATCAATCGCAGCCTGACCTGCTTGATTCCGCTTGGTAATGGCCTCATTGTCTTCTTTTGCCTTGGCTAAACCAGCTGCATTTTCAGCTTCAATCTGCTTATTTTTAGCCGTTTGAGCGTCTGCTTCCGTTTTTTTAATCACATAGGTGTCAATAGCAGATTGGTTCTGCTCACTAACCCCTTGGACCAGTTTGGTGTAGCCCTCATAGGCTTCAGGAGATGTGCCATCGCCTGATGTGATGGTCTTATCCGTCACCCTTACCTTGGCATTTGAAAAACGCTTGGTCAAATCAGAAACACTAGCATTGACGTCCTTCTCAAGGTTTTTCGCCACGTCTTCTGCTTGTTTATGACTGGTTTTCAGAGTTTCGTTCTCTCCTTCAATCCGTGCCACTTCCGCCGCATGATCTGCCTTATCTGACTGGTACTTAGCTGTCACATCTTTCAGCTCGGATACCTGCTTATCCATATCAGCCTTAGCGGTGTCAAGGCCTTGACTGGTTTCTTCAGCTGTCTGGGTAGTTCCAAGGTCCATGTCTTGACCTGATGTAATTGTCACCCCCTCTGCCTTAGCGTCATTGATTGCCTGCTTTAATGTCGTCTCATCAATGGTCACAGGCATGGTTCCTTGCGACTGACCTGTTTCAGAAAGTGACGTTGTGTGTTCACTTGTCTCAGCAGGATGGGCTTCAGGAAGGTTGGTCGCTGGATTATCCGTCAGAACAATGGGAGTTTCAACTGGTGTCGTAGCCAATTCATCAGCCTTAGCGACACCGCCACCTAAAGCTAGCACCGCCGTTGCGACCGTTCCTAGGGCAACTGAGCAAAGCGTACGGTATTTCTTACTTTTACGAAAGACATGTTTCTCACCCTTTTCTTGGGTAATAATTGGTTTCACTTGAATGGGTAGGGTCATGGGACACTCCTTTAGAGGTTATTTTGTCGATTACCATAAGAACTGGCTAATCTTGCCCCATCATACCAAGAAGGATTTGCATATTTTATCACGAAAAAAGCCAGTAGCAAAAAGGCTACTGGCTGGTTGTTGACTGAAATCTCATACTTCAATTAGAGGAACTCAGAAAAATCTCGATTTTCTCTAAGATAATAAATCTCAATCTGATTATTATTTAGATATTTTGCATAAATGCACTGCACAGGTGCACCAATTGGAAAGGTCTTTTGTCGCTTCAAGTCTAACAGAGACTGCGGAACAACTTTAGAACGAGTATCCTTTAGTGTCAATGCTAGAATTTGTTTTTTAGTCCTTAAAGCATAATCAAATTCCAAATATAAATAACGCCCCGATTGGGTTAAATGAACATATTGCCCAATCAATTCTCCTACTGAACCCAAAACTTGTAATTTTTGAAAGGTTGTACCATCTCGCTTAATCATCATATCATCAACAACAAGATGTCGAAGCAAACAATCATCAAAAAAACTAGCAGGTCCTTTACGATAATCAATGCCACACAGGTGCATAAAATTAGTCGTTGAAAAATGAATAGCTACCATGTCATTATCTGTACCATAGTGAACTACCTTATTTCTAAAATACCGATTAAAGAAAGTTGCAGCTTCAAACATCTTCTCAAAATAGCGACGCAAAACGATAATTTCGTTTGAGCTTGGTCTCTTATACTCACTTGATTGTCTTGCCATCATACCTCCAAATTAAAATAAGTGACCTACCGGAAGGCAAGCCACTTATTAAGGTCGGTTTATTCTGGTGTCTGCCACCGCTTAGCCCTTAGGTCTAAGATTTTTATCAGGTTTCATTCTGGTGCCTGCCACCGCCTGACCCTTATGTTCAGGATTACTATCAGATTGACCATGAGCCGACCACTCATCTACACCATCATTATACACTATATTTAATACTATTTCAAGCTAGACGATTATTAAATCATACAATTAACCAAAAATGACTTCAGTTGTTTTGTATCAGGGAACAACTGGAGTGCTATTATTTTAATTCTAACTCAGGAATAGTGATTTGTCAAATCGTTGATTATTTCACCGTATAAGCAAAACTCATAGCTGCGTCTGGTCCACTGATTTTTCGGAAGGTGTAGTTTGGGTTGCCATTGACGTTGGTTTCTGAGATGAGAAACGAGCCATCTGGGTAGACTTTCTCGACAAATGCCACATGACCGTAAGGAATAGGTGTGCCGTGACTGCCTCCCGCAAAGGAGATAATAGCCCCTGCTTGAGGTATTGAACCCGTCTCACCTCCTAAAGCTGATGCAGAACCCACCCAATCTTGACCATTCCCCATGACACTTGTGATGGGGATTTTCTCACCATTTCGTCCTTTGAGCTTGAGACCAAGCTGGTTAATGCGAGCAGCCACACCCCAAGTGCATTGACCATAGGCATAACCCATACCGTCCCCACCACCAGGGATAGAATTGTCAAAAAGGTTTCCTCTAACAGCTTCTAGGGCAGCTGGGTCACTCTGGGCTGTCCCACCATTTGGTTGACTAAAGCCCTTTTCAATCTGATAGTACCACTCAGCAGCTCTGGTTTGGCGTTCCAAGAGCTTATCACCACTATTGCCCTCCCAATAGGTCAGAAAGACCTGAGCTAGGCTGGCTGGACTGCCCGTATTCTGGAAAAAACCGTTAAGCCAGTTGGTGTAATAGGGATTGTCCCCCTCAAGCATAAAGTTCAACTGAAGCTCTAAATCATACCAGGGCTTGCCCTTTCTCTTGGCGTACTCCAGAAGCAAGGTGTGGCGACGTGACCCGTCTGCGGTGTCCGTCCATTGCCCTAGACCAAGGCCTCGACGAAGAATATTGGGATAGCCTCCGTTATAGATGGCAGGGCCTCCCATCGCCAGCCAGTTAGGGTCGTCCCATGAGCTATCGCTTGCCCCAACAGGTGGGCTCAGGTAATCTCCTTCTGCCCGTTTTGGATTGATAGCTGATTCAACCGACCAGTTGCCTAAGATGGCTGCGATAGCCTGATTGGTCGCTCCTTTGGCCTTGAGGTAGGTGTAAATGGCCTTAGCTCGCTCAAATTCATCTCCTCCAAATTGTCCGATATTGGGTAAGATGGTGGTTTGAACCTGAACCACCTTGGGAAAGTAAAAGGCAGGATTGACTGCAACTAATTTCTTTTGGTCTGGGTCATATTTCTCATAGGAGACTTTAAGACCTGTGTTAGTCTTGGTCTGACCAATTCTATCACCCGCAACGACTCTTTGCCCCTCAACCAAGCGACCTGTGTGAATGCCATAAAAACGCAAAGAGACTGAACTGACCTTTTTACCAGCGGTAATAACGACATCATCACCATCCAGATGAATCGTCCCATCAAGAGGGGCGAGAACCGCTTGATTTTCCTTTGCTTCAAGGATAATAAACTCTTGCATGGTGGGCTTACCGTCCAAATGATAGTAGCCATAGCGATAGGTCATAGGCAAGACATCATCTTCCGTCTTGCCCTCAAAAGGATTCCCAAGTTCCTGCATACTGGCATAGACACCTCCCTCTGACAGTTCTTTGAGGTCATCTTGTTCCTCTTTAGACAATTGATAAGGCGGCTTATCATAAAGCTCTACCATGGTTTTAAGGCTATCTCCACCATTTAAGTCCTGCCAGAGCGTGGATAGGTAATCTTTATAAGTGCTAGAGGGTGGCAAGACACTTATCCTATCTTCTAAGGCATAATCCTGAAACTGGCTATTCATATAAGCCATGACCTCATCTATCTTGGTGTAGTAGGTAATCCCCTTTTCGCTGGTTCGGGTCTGTTCCGCATCCTCCCAAGTCATATGAGTATAGGCTTTGGTTAATTCAAACTCATCTTGTTGGATAAGGGTCTGACTGGCAAAGCCTAAAAAGAAAGACATCATTAGAAGCAGAAAACATAAGAGACCAGAAACAATCCCGGTGACAGGATTGCCCACCAAGGCCATAAAAGCCTGTTTGAAACTGGAGATGAAACTTTGCAAAACCCTACCAACTTGTCTAGTCTGGTGGGCTCGTCTTGCGACTTGCCGTTTGAGACGATAAAGGACCTTCTCATCTTGCTTCGTCAACCGCCACCCTTTTCCAGAACGCCAGTTTTGGTAACGTTCTTTAGTATTTCTAGCCCGTCTGACCATAAACCGTGTACTGGCTTGTGAGAGCTTGACCGTTGCTTTGCCTGTCTCAATGCCTGCTTTCGTATAGCGTGCCACCTGATAAGTGGTATCCACTATCTCCCTAGCCCCTGATAAGTCGTCCTCTTGACTGGCTAGATAGAGGGCTTCTCGCCCAATCAGTTTACTTGCACGTTTGACCTTGTTCGTGGGTGACTTGTGCTTGGTGACTGTCTTAACCTGTTTCAGCTCTCGTTTGCTTTGAGAGACTTCCTGTTCAGCCTGCAAACGCTCAATAGACTTGGCTTGGTAGAAAAAACGAGAGCGTTTGGCATCATCTACTTGGACAGATGCTTTTTTCTTATCCTTAGCCTTTTCTTCCTCCTTGATGTTTTTCAAGTGTTGCCTAGCCTGCTTGTGTCTGGCCTTAGCCTTGGGTAAACGATGATGCTTTAATTCTCGATGGGATAGGTCATAAGGATTGGCGGAGGATAAGAGGCTATCAAACCGCTTGTCTTCCTCTTCTTTGAGGTCGTCAAACTCTTTCTTAGCACTAGAGAGAGTTTCCTGATAAGCCACTTGTGCTGGAGAGTTAGACGACACCAGGCGATGAAAGAGAAGGCCTCGTCTACCTGACTGAGAAATCAAGTTTTGCCTTGCTTCCTGTCGTTTGAGGCGATAGGTGTGTCTGCCCTGTCTGAGATTGCTTTTCCTCGTGAGCCTTGCGCGCTTCAGTTCTTTCTTGGTGACAGCCATCCTACTCGTCCTCCCGCTTTACCTGAACCATCTTATCGGGGTCCGTGCTCATCAGGTCAAAGAGCTGGGTATCGGCTGGAATCCGGTTCTTGAAAGGCACAACCGTGTGACCAGCCTTAATAAGACCTGCTCCACGCTCGGGATTGACCAGGTATTTCTCCAATTCCTTAGACAAACCAAGCAGATGAACTAATTCTTCTCGGTCATTCTTGGCCTGTTTGAGCAGAATCATAAACTCACTATTGGCCAAAATCCGTCGCCCATTGGCATCCATCAAGAGGGTTTCCACGTTTTGGGTAATACCCGTTGGAATGGCCCCGTACTTCCGCACCCGGCTCCAGAGCTTGAAAAAGAAATTACTGGCGTATTCATCTAACAATAGAAGCTGCATCTCATCAAAGTAAATCCAAGTGGTTTTCCCCAGTTGTTGGTTTCTGACCACCCGATTCCAGATTTGTTCAAAGATTACCATAAGGGCAATGGGCTTTAGGGCCTCTCCTAGTTTTTTGACATTGTAAATGACAAAGGACTTATCAGTTGTCACGTTGGTCTTGTGGGCAAACATATCCAGAGACCCCTTAACATAAAGTTCCATATCAAGAGCCAGATTACCTGCTTCTGGTTCAGGTTGCTTGGATAAGACAAAGACCCACTCTTCTAAGGTTGGCTCTAGGAAATGTTGGTAGGTCAACCGCGTCACTCGGTCAATAATCGACTTCTCTCGACCATCCATCTGGCGGTCTAAGAGCTTGCCAATCCAAGACAAAAGAAACTCTGACTTGAGCTTGACAGGGTCTTCATCAAAGCCATGACTAGATAAGTCTAAGACATTCAGAAAGGTCTGGCTATCTGGTGCAATAATGATGCTTTCCCCATCAAAGGCTTGACCAATCAGACCATACTCATTTTCTGGGTCTACCACGATAATATCTGTCTTGTCATCGACTTCTTTGAGCCTAGTGGTGGTGATTTCATGCTTGGTTCCCATGCCCTTACCTGCCCCCGATGTCCCTAGGATAAGACCAGACGGGGTATTGAGAGCCTTGCGGTCAATGGTGATAATGTTGTTTGAAATCTGGTTAATGCCATAATATTTTCCACCCTTGTCCTGCAAATCCACCGAGGTCCAAGGAGATTGCACGGCGATATTGGAGGTCAAGAGGCTGCGAGAAATGCCTTGAAGAAAGTTTTTCCCAAGAGGGAGAAGGCTATTAAAGGCGGCTTCCTGCATATAAGGCAAGGGCTCAATAATCAGGTCATGAGAGCCAGCGACCTGTTTCATATCGTTAAAAGCTTCCTTGAGAGCCTCTGGACTATCTTCTAACAGTCCAATCAGAAAGACGGTCTCAAAGAGTTTATCCCCTGTCTTGGTCATGGTAGTTAGAAGGTCATCCGCTTCATCAATGGTGGTTTCTAGAACATGACTAGCCTTTTCCAAATAGATGCCTGAGCGAGCCATCTTTTGTTGCTCACCGATTTTCTGAGATTCCATCAAGGTCTTCTTGGTTCTAACCTTGGACATAGCTTCTGACTTTTGCGACCCTTGGGCATGAAAACTGATGATGAGTTCCCTATCTGTCTGCATGAGGTCACGGATAAAACCGTCCCCTAACTCTGTCCCATAGTCCCTGACATAGACCACCTGTAAATAACGGTCGTCAATAGCCAGATAGTCCTTGTGCTTAAAGGACATGCTTTGTGGCGCAATGAAATGCTTGGTCGTTAGACCTGATAGAGCCAAATCCTTATAGCTAAACGGTAAGTGATTGTCCCCTCGAAGCATATCCGCAAGGTAATTGACCCTAGCTTCTCCCTCTAGGAGATGGAAGGTACAGTCAATTTCAGCCAAACCATTTTTGACGTACTCACCAACTTGGGATAAGGAGCGATGAGCTTGTTTGGTTGAGGTATCCGTCCGCCCAAAGGTTATCAATTTGATAGTGTTAAAATTGTTTTCACCATTGTCCAAATTCTGGTTCATCATCTGGTTCAGTTCCTCACGGAAATGGTTGTAGCCATCATCATGTAGGGGATAAAGCACACTTGAACGGAACTTATCCAGGTTGACCCGTTGATTAAAGAGGGTTAGCTGAAAATGGGTGCGGTCATCTAAGGCGTTAATCATGTCCGAATACTTGTCCACAATAAGCGCTCGCTCCTCCAGCCCAACGGTCTGGTAATTGACATCACCCAAAAGATAGCTTTGGGAATAATAGTCAGGTGTGACTTGCATGAGGCCATTCTCAAACAATCCTTGATAAGCGATAGTGTTGACGGTTGTTGGTTGAAGTTCTTGACGCAAGGCCTTTTGGCGTTTTTTATCAGTCACAGAGAGCTTGGAGTTCGTTAATGGGTTTCGTTGTTTTCGCATGGGTATTTTCCTTTCCAGTTAGGGCACGTACAGGTACAGTAAGGGCAAACCGTAGTCGGTAATGCAGGTAGTGTTCAAAGGCTAGGTGATTGGGGCGATAGACCCCAAATAGAAGCAAGGGAAGGGTAAAACTCCCTGTAAAACCATAGACAAACCAGTCCCCAAACTGCCAAAAAAAGAGATTGAGTCCTAGGACTAGAATGGTTATCGCTAAAGCTGGCAAGACAAAAATGACCTGCCGTGTGGTAAATCCTAACCAAGCTCGGTGCTGGTATTTTGAAATGTCCTTAAAGACACGGGTATTCATTCAATAATCCTCCATAACTAAGATATGATTGACAAAAACGGAGCAGACCCTCTACTCCGTTATCGTGTTAAGCTGGAACAAGGTCGTCCTACATCCCTAAAATACTTCTGGCTGTGCGTTGAGAGCCAACAAGGGCAATGATAAGCAGGATGGCTTGGACAAAACTCCCAAACATGATGACGAGAGCCTCACCATCTCCTGCTCCGTTTGCGACCGCAATTTTTCCAGCCGATTCAAAGAGCGGCATGAGGGATACAATCAAGAAGATGAGAATACCCTGAACACCATAGACCATAATATTTTTCAGGTAGCCAATGCCCACTCCCCGCCACTCATCACTCAAAAAAGTTGGGAGAGTAATTGGGGCAAAGGGAAGCATGAGATAGAGCTGAATAAAACGAATGGTCACCATGAGATTAACCATAGCGGCACTAGCCATTCTAACCAGCCAAATCAAGAGGGCAAAAAAGGCAATAATCATTTTCCCGACGGTGCCAGACCCTTTTAGACCTGATAGGGTGTCATAAGTTTGACCACCTTGGGCAACTACGCCTGCAATTCGGGAGAGGGCATGGCCAGCTAAGCCCAAAATGGCTTCCACAATCACCGTGGTATTAGCCATCACTACACCAACCATAATAAAACTAACGATCATCGGGGCAATCGCCTCAATGGTCATGGCGCCACCAGAGCTGGCAATCTTCTTGGCTAATTTTGAAAACTCCAAGATTAAGATAAGGGCTAAGATAGCCACGCCAATCGGACGCATGACCTGCTCGGTGACGGCTGTCATGTAAGACCAGACGGTTGGATTATAGTCTGATAGGGATTTGACCAAATCAGCAGTCGATTCCAAATCTAAGGAGAAGCCCTCAAAGAGGTTATCTGAGGAGACTTTTTCTGAGACCAGAAAAACTAGCTGAGGGAATAAGTTATTCATCACATTGCTGGTCTCCTTCTTAAATGGTAATCTGGGTCACAAAGACCCCAGCAGCTCCGACCATCACCCCACCGACAATTTCCAAGATGGCATTACGGACACCTGGTCCACCGTCTTTGATGTTGGTCGCTAGGTTAATGACCCCAATCACGACAAGAAAGGCTCCTGTCGCTACCAGCCCTTTTTGAAGCAGGGACATGGCCTGGGCAAACATGGAGCTGGCATCAACCCCATAGGTTAGGTTTGGTAGTTTTTGTATCATCTGTTTTCCTCATTTCTATTTTAGTGTTGCGGTAAAGCGAAGGTCTTGACTCAGGTTTCTCACTCGGTGTCCCCTTAAATCAAGCGGTGGTTCTCCTGTCAAGGCAAGGTCTGGCTCCCACCACCAGTCGTCCCCTTCCTCATCTGCCAAATACTGCCAGTTGGGGTGCTTAACGGGGTCATACTTCTTGGCATAAAAGGCAGGGGTATTGGCAATTCTGACCAAGCAATCCCCTCGATCCATGTTGCCAACTTCGTCTGGTGTCATCAGGTCACGGGCAATCTTTTGATGGCTAAGAGAACCAGACCCTGTTTGTCCAAAGGACCGACTGGTGTTTCTGACATCAATGGTTTGTTTCCCTAAGAGCGCCGACATAAACTTAAAGGTCTCCTCGTCATTGCCTCCCAGATAAAGTAGGCTGTCACAGTTACCCAAGATGGTCTTCCAGGCATCTTTTTCTTTGTAGAGGCCTTGAAGCTGGGCAATGTTTTGTAAGATAGGGACAAGGCTGATATTTCGGGAGCGAACGGTGGAGGTCAATTCCGCAAAGTCTGGAATCTCGCCGAATAGCGATAGGTAAGCCTCTGGTGTTGCCACCTCGGGCTTTTCCCCCGCTCCACACCGTGCGTGATAGTTTCCCATCACACGGCGTTCCACCGACTAAATCTTACTTTTTAGTGCCTATATAGTCTTCGAATTGTATCATTTCTAGCTCCCTGTGTTCACGAAGCCTATTGATTTTATCTTGCATTTCTTTGGTCAATGTTAGGTTTTTGAGTAGCTTACTTACTTCACTGCTATTTTCTTCTCCTACCAAATCCGATACTTCTTTTGAGAGAATAATTAAATTCCTGTAAGTATCGTTTCTTTCTCCTTTGCAAGGCTTGATGTGTTCACAGACCATATCCACAATGGTCAAAGCATTATGCGTAACAGCACATTTGCCTTTTTGTGCTATATACCTTGAAAGAGCATTATCTGCCATCTCTAATGTAGGATAGAGATGAGCATTTTCCATCATATACTTCATAACTTCAAAGCTGATACAGTTTTCAGCGTCTGAGTATTTCCTCACATATTTGTTAACTTCACGTCTTTTATATTTTGGATATTCATAAGATACATATCCGACAGGAACAATCATACGACCATTTATCCATCTACATTGTTTGGACTTTCCGTACTTATCCAAGATGTATTTGCTTGTAATTTCACCTTGTTTCTCTATGGGAAAGCATCGTTTATTATGATTCATTCCGTTGCTTTTCCCTGTAACCTTAAAGGCTATTTCCGCAAAGTCGGATGACACAAGCGTTGCCATACAGTAATAATTGTGCATTCCCATGACCATAGCGTTGTAAAGACTTATATTTTTATCTAATTCACTTTGTTTGCTTGGGTTTTTAATATCTTTCCAAACAGAACCCAGTTTACTGATAACCTTGACTTTACTCTTATCTGCCATATGGGAACGAATAATCCATTTATTCCCTTTTGGTACTACTTTGAATTTTATGCCAAGAAAAGTCGTGTAGTTCTTTCTAAGGTTGGTAATTCCTGATTTTTCATCACTTGTCCGCAAATGCAGATTTTCAGCCAACCATAGCTTCGTAGCCTGCATTACCTTGACAGCTGTCGCATAATCTCTGCAAAAAATCTTGAAGTCATCTGCATATCTAGTAATATACATTTCTTTCAATCTTGTTTTTGCTCTGAGCTTGTTCCATTTCTGCGTTCGGTCTATTGTGAGTATGTTTCCCTCATTATCAACCTTTGTAAACTCGTAGCCTGTACTTCCCTCTTTGATTTTGAACATTTCCCACTGATTAGCAACCCACCAGTCCAGTTCATTCAACACTACATTAGCTAGTAGCGGAGATAGAATACCACCTTGAGGTGTACCTGTTTCTGGTGTGATGACGATATCTTTGAACAGAATATCCGCTTTTAACATTTGCTTGATTATCATAATCAGCTTTCTGTCCTGTACTCCCAATCCCCATAACTGACGGATAAGTTTTGAGTGGTCAATATTATCAAAGAATCCTGTAATGTCTACATCTACAACAAAGTGCAGATTTTGTATCTGTGCCATTTTATAGCACTGTGCTATTGCGTTTTGCGTAGACCTATATGGTCTGAAACCATTATTCCGTTCATGAAATTTAGCTTCACAGATTGGCTCTAGTACCTGTAAGACACACTGTTGTATTAATCTATCCCAAATGCTCGGAATACCAAGAGGTCTTGCTTTTCCGTTATCTTTCGGAATTTCTACTCGTTTGACTTTCTTTGGTTGATAGTAGTTCAACTTGTTTCTGATGGTTTTTATGACCATTTCGATAGGTAATTTCTGTATTTCTACAATCGTTTTACCATCTGTACCAGGAGTTTTACTCCCGTTATTTTTGCAGATATTTCGATATGCAAGTATGATGTTTTGTTCAGAGACTATCATTGGCATGAGCCTATCAAATCTCTTACCGTTTAGGCTATCTTCATAAAGCTGATAACCTATTTCTTTAGCATCATACCTTTCTGCATTTCGTTCTGCTTTATTTACAATTCATTTTGCCATAGTAACCAACTCCTTATCGGAGAATGATTTTTTCTTAGTCGCACCACGACAGCTATGAAAATCTCCTTTTGGTGATTACTATATAGACATGAAAGAAAGTTTAGTATCGGCTTGTGGCTATCCCTCCACCGCTTATTATCACGGCTTCAACGGTACTGTGCCACTACTCTCACAACCACTAATGCACTTATTATAGAAAAGGCTCTTTCTACCCTTTCATTTTCGATACAACTACGGTTCTTTGTCGCTGATACAGTAAGCTCCCGTATTGGTTGCTTTCCACGTTCCACATAACTTAGGATTGTTACCACTTAGGTCATTCCTTTAGCCCTGCAAGTATTATCTTCAAGACTTTTCTCAAGATACCTGTGTCCTGTAAACACAGAGGGTATTTCATACTAACAACTTTTACTTTACCCCACTTGCGTACCCACTGGTACACTGGCATTTCTACCAGCCATTCGTTTAGAGCCGTACATTCGGAATTTTGTCAGACCGCCTATTTGGTCATTCTAACCATATGATAACCCCGCCCGCACTGTCACACACAACACCTACCTCTAGGTATCTTTCCTAGTATTTCTACTTTAGGGTGTGCTTCGCACGACTTTCCCGAGCTTATAACCTTAGTCGTCTGTATCCGACCAACGCTATTCGGAGTATTAGCGAATCCCCTTCAGGGCGTTACCCCATCATTTGAGATTTCAGTTATGCAGTTCTCTAAAACCACATTATTAAATTATTTGTGACTTTAGGCTACGCTTTTGTCGGTTATTCCTACCGCTTTGGGCGTAGAACGTGTCACACCGTTCGCAAACTCGTCCAGATAAGCCCGCACGTGAATAGGAAGCTTGCCCTTAAATGCCACGTCAGCCTGTCTAGTCAAGGTGGAAAAGACCGTCGAGAAAAAGAGGGCTGACAAGAAGCGAAAGGTAGAATCATTGTCTGGAATAACTAAGTAGACCATCGTTTTTTGGATTCCCCAACTTTTGATGTCCATGGTATCAGTTTTTGTCAAATCAATGACCGACTGGATATTAAAGAGGGCAAATTTAGCAGTTGTGACTGCAATAACTGAATCCAAGGTCTTGTCCTTGTAGTTCTGAAAATCTGCCCAGTTTCGCATGGTGAAGTTTTCTGTGCCATAAGTCTTGGCATACCGCTCAAACATGACCTCTAGGACACTCTTTTCAGCCCCGTCCGCCTTATGAAGGAGTTTAATCAACTTGGAAATTTCCGCAAAAGATGGGTAACGCCCTCGATTACGACGACTCTCCAAGTCTTGTTTCTCCTTAGCCTGTAGAGCTTGCCTCTCTTTCTTGGACAGGCGAGCCTCTTCCATCAGCTGTGCTCTGGTCTTGGGTGGGTTGTAAAAATCAACCAGGTAAGAAGCGATGGCACGAACCAAGGTCATCGACGCCTCATCCCAGAAGGGATCGCTGCGTGACCCATTGCCCTTGGTGTTATTGAAGTACACCGTCAGCATACGGTTCAAATCATTCTCGGTTTCCACATAGCGAAAGGGATTGAAGCCATTGCTGGTCATCATGGATACCAAGTCTAAAATCTTTATCTGGTAGCCTACTTTCAGGAAGAACTTTCCTGTCTTTTGAGGCAGATGGTCCTTGGGGTCAACCACAATATTGGAACAGTTAGCTTGAATCAGATTGGGCTTGACAAAGCGAAAAGTCTTGCCTGAACCTGACCCACCGATGACAACCAAGTTTTTATTGCGGTCAAACTTAGGTCGTTTCTTCTCCAGAAGAGTAAGCCGAACGGTCTTAGCCAGTATGGTATCTGAAAAGGGATTTTTACTTGCGAAGGCCTGACTCTCTTGTTTTATACCAAAGCGAGCTGACCCATATTCCTGCCCCTCTCGGTAAACCTTGGCTCCTGAAGTCGTGTAGAGGTAGATCAAGCCCATCGCACCAAGACCAAACAGAAACCAAAGGCTAGAGCGAAAAGTAAAGTGAAAATTCCAAGGCTTATCAGAAAAAACATTTTGACCTTCCATCAAGAGATAAGCCCACCTATCAAAGACAGGCAGATGGCTCATCTCATCATAGAGGAGGCTCAGACGATGGCAGACATAGCCTAGAGCTAGCCCCATCATGACAAAAACAATTATTCTTGCTTTAGACATCACAGCACCATCTCTTTCGTTTTGACGCTAGACTCATCACTCAGGACAATATCTTCCTTGGCTAAAGCAATTTCCTCATCTAAGGTCTTGTCCGTCACCAAGCCCTTGAGCTTGTCTGCATCATTGACCAGTTCTTTTAGGAGGGTGTCTAGGTGGGTATCCAGCAAGGATCTGTCCTTGGTGTAAAAATAGAGGTAGTCATCTTGAAAAGCGATCGCCAAAGGCAAATTGTCCTTAGCCAACAGCTCTTTTAACTTCTCGACATCCACGGGCTTATCTAAGAGTTCTGTTTTTAAGTCAATGCCATCAATGGCAAACGGGGTCTTGACCAAATCTGCCAGAGTTTGAAGGCCAATTTTATAGGCTGTTTCTTGATGAAGGCCACGTTTGACAGACCAGTCCAGAATCTTAAGCAGGGTTCTCAGCGTTAAGAGACTACTTCGCTCTAAATACTGAAGGGCTTGGCGTTCCTGTTGTTCACTCGACATAGCTGCTCCTTCCGTTGTGGGATAGGCTTATCTTAAACCAGTCCCCTCGCCTTTTTTATCACAGAAAAGTAGTTAGTAGCACCAAGCCATTCCACACCAGATGGAGACCTGTCGCCCCTACTAGGTCCGTCTTTTGTCGCATGACCCCCAAGCCCAATCCTAAACAGCCGTAAACTAGCCAACTGCCTAAGCTATCTGGTTGATGAGCCAAGGCAAAAACAAGACTGGTTACCAGTAAGGATTGGTAAGGCTTTGGAAAGAGTGACCAGAGGTAGCCACGGTAAACCAACTCTTCAACCAGACTGGCATTGGTTAGAAAGAGGATAAAGACAGCTAAAGGGAGCTGGCTTTGTACAGATATAAGGCTCGTTTGATTGGTGGAAGTGACTGGCCATAGAATCCCGACAAGGACTGACATCAGAAACATAGAGCCTAGACAAGCCACCAACCAAGTGAGCCGAGACTGAGCCGAGACTGAGCAGTGATAGACCGTGGAAACTTCTTTAAGAGCCAGATTAGACTCGCCAAGTAAAGGAGCTGACAAACAAGGACTTCCCACAAGAATAGCTGGTCTCCTAAATACAGAGATACTAAAATAGTATTCACATACTGGTAGAGATAGAGAGCAAAAATGTTCCAAATTCTAGCGTCTAAATAGGTCTTCATAGTCCACCTCCAAGACCAGCACCATTTTTTCCACCCACTTAGTCTGAGGCATTTGACAGGTGGACTTGTAGTGCCTGATTTTCTGATAGAGCCGATTGAACTCGCTGGGGTACTGGTAACTGCCCGCAAACATCTGCCGTGTCAACTCAGCCCAGCTCATCTCTTTTTCTGCCAAGAGAAGGGCAAGGTTTTCCCAAAATAATTCCGCCATAGCCCCCTCCTACACGCTTAAGAAGGTTTTAAGAGT
>NZ_JBGTZC010000024.1:0-35687 GCF_041807725.1 Streptococcus sp. E17BB | reverse complement strand
CCCCCCCTCGTGGTTGAGCAATCCTTTGACATTCTCAAGGAAAAGATATGTGGGTCTGAGAATAGATGCGAACCGTGCAATTTCAAAAAAGAGAGTTCCTCTTGTATCTTGGAAACCTCGTCTGTTTCCTGCAATGCTGAAAGCCTGGCACGGAAATCCGCCACAGATAATATCAACAGTTCCGAGTCCTCGAATAGACTCATCTGAAACGGTTGTGATGTCATGTAGTTCTACTTCTCCCTCCGTGTTATGAATTGCTTTATAGCTTGACCGGGCAAATTTATCAATTTCACAGAAACCAATACATTCATGCCCGGCTGCTTCTAGTCCAAGACGAAAGCCACCGATACCAGAAAATAAGTCTAAAAATTTCATTCAGCGTCCTTTCTTGGTTTAATCATTTCAAAAAAATGCGACTGCCAAGGTTGTGAGTTTGGCTAAATACGGGCAGTCGCCATCTTTACATCATTCTGGACCATGATTGCCAGACTGACACATAAGTTCTAGTTCGCTTTTAACGTGGTTCACGGCACGTTTTATTATTTTTTGTTATCTTTGTTATCCTTGTTTCTCTAGCTACATTCTCCAATTAGAGAGCCCAACATGAACCACAGGAGAGCCATGCCTGCTTCTTTCAGAAATTCAATCATACATACCTCCCTGCACAATAGTCCTTTTCCAAAGAGTTCAGCCCAGCCTGCACATATCCCAACGAATAAGGCAATAGTGCTTGTTTTTCGCAAATAGATAAGGGGCGGTTGGCTTCCTCAAATTCCAGCACCAGCTTGTATTTTTCAAGTTCAATCATGCTTCTCTTCTTTCTTTGCAGTCATAGCAGACTACTTGACCACTATGCTTAGATTTGAAAGTTGTTATCTGGTCACAGCCAACACATCTCTCCAGAAAGCCCACACCTTCTCCTTTGCTTGTTCCATGTTTAGGATAATTGGCAATCGCTGGCTTCTCTGCGTACAGCACCAATGCGGAAGTATGCCAATATTGTGCACTAATGCCACTATCTGCAACAGCTGCAGTAGTAGAGGAGAATTTAATGTCAATAACCTTGACATCATTTTCGGATAGCCAGTTATTGATTTGGTCATCAATAGGCTCACAATGTGGGCCATCGTCTGCAAAAAATACCACTCTCATCATTAACCCCTATTATTCATAGCTTCCAATTCCTCCTGTGTAACAGGCTGGTCCAACCGCCGGTAGCCATTGACCCAGTAGTTACGTTGGAAATCAAATCCAAGCTGAGTAAGACCCGCCTTGAAGAGGTCTTTTTCAGCGGTGTCCTCAAAATAGATTTCCAAAGTCATTTTTTGAGTATAGCGTTTAGGGGCATTTTCAGCCCCTCTGACGGCCTCAAGTTCTTTGTGTGGTATTGGGTCAACTTCCAAGATTTCGCCTGTTTCTGGGTCAAATTTTGGGGTCTCCGTAGATTTTTGAGCCTGCTCCTGTTTCTTGGCTCGCTGGGCTGCTAAAATTCGCTCGCGTTCCTCTTGAGCTTGACGCATTTTCTGTTTTTCTTGCTCAAACAAGTAATCAGACTTGATTTGTTCCAGAACTTCCATAACCGTCAGCTCTTTTAGTTGTCGGATATACGGCTGGTCATTCATACCATACTCAGCACATTGCCCTGAAATCATACGTTTGGCCTGCTCAAATTCCTGCTGTTTTTGGTACTCAAACGTAACCATGTCATCAAGGCTTTTCATAGTAACTTTCTTCAAAGTCACACCGTCAGCCATGAAATCTGTTGCTTTCAGGTACTCAATAATCTTGCCATCAAAAACACGAGGGTCAATCATGTACTCAGCGGATTTCTTGGCAATGTAGCTCTTGACTGTATCAAGTCTCAAGGCTTTTTGGTGTTCCTCAAACTCTTTAACATCTTGAGCGATTTTGTCAATGGCATCATCAAGGGGCTTACTTGTGGTCTTAATGTACCCATCAAACTCATCAGCAGATTGCGACAGTTCACGCTTAATCTTGATACGTTCATCAGAAATCTGCTTCTTGAGTTTTCGTAGGTCAGCCAATACCTGCTTATCTTCCTTGATGGTTGCAGCTGTGACCGTGTAATTTTCATACCTAGTCACAACCGCATTGATACCCTGTTCAAACTTCTCACGGTCGATAATCTCAACCTGGGCCTGTGTGACCCTAACCTGTAATTCTTGCATATTTTACCTCCTAGTAGTCCAGCAGTTCGCCCTGTACTGGTTCTTCTACATGGGCTGCAACTTCCTCTTCTTGATGTTCCAATGTTGCCTGCTTAGCCTGTTGAGCTTTCCAAGCCTCAACCTGTGCCTTTTTTTCGGCAATGACTTCATCACGGGACTTTTCAGGGACAACATCGATAACACGATCGAATGCTTCCCCTCCGTCGTCTTCTGTGTACATGTTGCCCAAATCCTCAGGGAAAGCCTCACGTAGAGCATTAACTAGAGCTGTTTTCCTAATCATGGTAGCTGGCATTGAGTTCCAAGTGCTTTTACCCTTGTTATACTCAGCAAGTGACAGATAGATTTCAACTGGCACCTTGAAATTTTTTCGGTACACTCTAGCCCAACCGCCAACAAGTTTATCTGTTGGTAAGATTAGTGAGCCTTTCCGTTCAGCTTGGATACCATTTTCATCTATAACAACAACACCAGCCTCAAAACCCTCATAATTTGGACTTTGTGCTGCTCGTTTAAGAAAAGCCTCTTTAGAGACAATCAGGCTGAACTCAACACCTCCTGTCTTATTGTTTTTGTAAGCTACAATATAGACTTCATTAGCCAAAGGGTTCAGATTTCGTCCTTTGATAAGAGATAGAGCTTGCCCTACTTGCTTTTCAGACAGTAAATTTTGTGGGTCAAAAAACCTTTTGATGTCTTGTGGTGTCCAAACGCTGGTATCAACCGCAATGTCACGCTTAGGCTGTGCTGTTAATTGGTTTTGTGTCATCTTGAATTCCTTTCCGAATGCCCCAATTTCTCAAAATTTAGGGGCATACTCGTCTTGTTTTTGTGGTAAATTGTATAGCCCTAACTTAAAATCGCTTAGAAACGATTTTAGAGCCGTTCTGCTAGGTGCTCGCTCTGAGCGTCTACCCAACGGTCATAAGCTTCATCCTCATCGTAGCTCTCTTCGTGCGGGCAGTAGTCTGGTTCAGTCGCTAACCAAGTGTCATAGTCAAAAGTTCCAAATAGTCCTCTGTCTTGTACCATAGCTAAATACCTGCCTGTGCTAATGAGATTTCAATAGCAATCTGGGAAAGGGATAGCTTGCTAGCTTGTTCCTCAAAATTAGTACCCAGACAGTAACCTTGTTCTAGGAATGCTGATTTTAAGGCTAAAATCATTGTCCGTTTCTTATCGTCCATGTTCTACCTCCTAGCTTGCGTATTTCCTGCCCAGCTCACGGACTAGGCTGATATAGCGGACACGGTCAGACAGTCCAGTGTCCAGTAGTCGCTCTTTCTCTCGGGCCGTAGCAGATAGCCAGACCAGATTTTCACGTTGTTGCCATTTCGTCATGAGCTTAATCCTTTCTACCGCCAAAAAGCAACTTCCCTAAAAGGGCATTTAATTCATCTTCATCATTTTTGACTGGTTCTGATGGTTCTTGACCGTCCAAGGTAGTCAATGTGTACTCTGCTTGGACTTTGATTGGTTCTGCTTCAAAGAGCATAGCCATAGCCAAATAACGCTCATTGTCTCTGCCGTTGTAATGTTCCTCATCAATAGTTAAGGCACTTTCAATTCCATCTGTCCAATCAGCAGAATAAGCGAATGTGTGTGGGTTGTTTTTGTACTCTGAAAGGTAGTAGCCTTTTTTGTTACGGAATACGATAAAAGTGTTAGTTTGTTTCATGATTTTTCTCCTGTGGATAACCTTGGTTATCCCCTTTCTTTATTTATAAGTATTAGTTTGTTGTTGGATTAGTTTGGGCATAGCCCTTATTTAATAATTAGTCCCGATAGGGTCAAGATTATTATTAAATTAGTTATTATTGTTAAGTTAGTTATTATTAGTGTCGGGTTTTTCAACAGTTGAAAAATACAACTTTGTAAAATTCAACAGTTGAAAAATACAACTTTGTAAAACCCGTAAGTTGTAAAGTCAATCTTTAGGGTCACCTGTGGAAACTGTGGATAACTCCTTTTCTAAATGCTCTACCTTATAAGCAAAATAGTCATCTGTGAAAGGAACATCGCTAGCCAGTATGAAATTTTGAACCCCTTTGCCACGGCCAAGGCTTTTCCGATAAATCCGAATGTAGCCAGCCTGTTTCAGTTCTTCAAAAGCGTTCCTGTGGGCCTCTCTTCCATTAGTTGACCTCTTTTCTAGCTCTGACAGGTAAGGTCGCCAATCGTCTTGATTGGTCATGATTTCTCCCATCAAGCCTTTAGCTTGGAGGCTAAGCTTTTTATTCTGAAAAAAAGTGGTTATTCATTTTCGAGTAGTTCTTCTCAAGACTGCGTGAAATAAACATCAACCAAAACCTCCATTTCTAATAGCCGTTTGGCAGGATAAGATGACCGCTTCCATCTGAGCCACTTCATGCCGTAAAGTTCGGTTCTCTTCAAGCAACTTGTGGTAGGCTTCCTTGGTCAGCGTGACCGTACCGCCTGAGTAAACTGGGCCAGCTTGCTCAGTTGGTTGTGGTCGTGGCTCTTGCTCTTTCAAGCCTAGTTGGATAAAGCTGTCTATTGACTCACGGAGTAATTTGGCTGGATTTTTACGTATTTTGAATAACTTTCTAATCACACCAGTTCCCCTGTATCCAAAAAATACTCCTTGCCTGTTTCAGGGTCGATATCAACCCTACGACCTGTCTTATAGTCAATAAAACCTTTTGGCTGGTTAGACACCGTTGTAGCCTTCTTAGAAATATTAGAATCAGACGGCGGCTTGTCAACCATATCTTTCAATTTATTAAGCCAGCTCACACCGCACAGCGTTGTTGAAGCTGTGGCAATCATCAGTAGGATTTCTGTCTTGGTCATTTTATGCTCCTTTTGCTTGTTTTTCTAGTGAATGTTCCACATCATAGAAGATGTGGCCGTCCGGGATAACTACCCCTGTCATGTCGTGATTGGTCTCCCCATTTTTCAAGTAGTTAGTAATAATGGGTTTCCATTGTTCTTTTTTTCGCTTCATGTTATAATTTCCTTATAATCTATTTATTTTCACCTCAGTAGAATTGGCGTTCGTGAGGTGCTTTTTTGATATAATTGACTTATCCCAACGAAAGGAGGATAAGCTATGATTACTTGTCGTATTGTGATTGATGGGCACGCTGAATCTGTACCAATGACATTACCTGCTATTCCTACTATTGGTTCTGTCATTGCTAAATCAGCAGACCATAAATCTGAGCATTACTTAGTGAAATGTGTTGAGTATGTCAACGGACATGAGAGCGTCAATCTACATGTTCAACCATTTCCTAATCAAGTCAGTGCTGTCAATGCTATTGATGGTTTCAGGAATAGTAGATAGTTCTACTACCTTAACCCAATAGCTATCAAGCACTTTCTTATCAATATAGACCGCTTGCTCACAAAGACCAACGTTATCAACACTACTATCTATCAACTCATAGCCTCGATAGATATTGTTATGGATAACAATTGATCTACGGACAAGTAGGTCTTTTTCATTTTCTTGTTCAATCCGTCCTACTATCTCTCCAGATATTTCAAGATACTTGCCGACTAAGTTGTTTTCCATAGGTCTCCTTTCTAGGTTGTTTGTTCTAGTTCTTGAACTTTTGGTCTAAAAAAATATTCTCCAAGTTCGTCATTACCAATGTCTAGCTCTTGACAAGCCTTGGTAATTTCCTTACTTCTCCAATCCACACGATTGTTTAGTTTGAGTGATAAAGAACGCTCCGAAAGTCCCATAGCAATAGCAAAGTTATACTGCGTACCGAACTTTTCAACAATCCTACCACTCAGTTTTGAGTAATCAAAAACCATTTACTTCTCCTTTCTAGGTTCATGAACTTGAACCTCTTTGTAACTCTATCTTACACCTCATTTTGAACTTTGTCAACAAAAAAAGTTCATTTTTTTGAATTTTTTTCTTGAATTTTTGTTCAATGAGGTTTATAATCTAATTATAGATTTGAATGAAAGGAGTAGAAATGCAACAAGATACTACTTCAAAACGCCTAAAACTAATAATGTCCCAAAGAAATCTCAAACAAGTTGAAATACTTGAGAAATCTCTACCATATCAAAAAAAATTAGGCATAAAAATGGGAAAAAGTACCCTTTCCCAATATGTAAGCGGAAAATCTGTGCCTGCTCAAAAACAGCTATATCTTCTTTCTAAAACTCTAAATGTCAATGAAGCATGGTTGATGGGGTATGATGTAGCAATGGAGCGAATACCTGATAATGAAAGGGAAAAGGAAAAAAATAGCCTGCCTAAAATCCTGACCATCTACAACCAGCTGGAAGAAGACCGACAGGAAAAAGTCCTTGACTTTGCTTCTGAACAGCTGGAAGAACAAGAGGGGAACAAGGTTCTCCCAATCTTTGACAAAAAGATTGAGGAGGAAGATGATGAGGAATACATCACAGACTATATTCAGGGGCTGGTCGCTGCTGGTCACGGAACTTTCCAAGAGGACAACCTCTACATGGAAGTCAAACTCCGTGCCGATAATGTCCCTGAAAAGTATGACACCATCGCTAAAGTCGTAGGCGATAGCATGGAGCCTCTTATCTGTAACGATGACCTGCTATTCATTGAGGTTACAAGCCAAGTGGACATCAATTCTATCGGTATCTTCCAGGTCGACGGCAAAAATTTTGTCAAAAAGCTAAAACGTGACTATGATGGTTCTTGGTATCTTCAAAGTCTAAACAACAACTATGAAGAGATCTACCTGACAGAGGATGACGACATCAGAACCATTGGGGAAGTCGTAGAGATTTACAGAGATTAGGAGGCGGTATGGATAGACAAGAAGACTTGGAATTACTATCTCAATCGGCTGCTCATCTAGTAGAGTTGATCAAGAGAAATCCTCACTACCATAAATCTTTTGGAATGGGGGAAAGCCTTTCAAATTATGTCAATCAGTTGGAACGCGACATCAAAAAGCAGAGACGAAGATATAAAAAATACTTACCTGGAACTATTGTCTATGTTCACTTTGGCATGAACTTTGGAGAAGAATTTTCAAAAAAACATTACGCTATTACCTTATCTAAAAATGACAACAAATCCAAAAGAACCATTACAGTCGTTCCGTTAACTTCCAAGAATGGGAAGGACAAACTTAAATTAGACTTCAATTTTTCAAGTGAACTCTTCTACCTAACTTATAAAGTTGCAATGGATAATAAGAAAAAAACTGAGGAAGAGTTAATCAATGAAATCAATTCAAGTCTTCCTCCAAGTATTACTCCAGTCACATCGTTTGATAATCTTGTATACCTATTTGAAAATCAAGATAAATATAATGATTTACTACAAAAGATTTTTCACACACAGGTCCAGTCTGTCGATTTGTTAAAAAACGCAAGCAACCAAATGGACAGATTTCAGAGGACAAAGGAAAAAATAACTTATGCTGCTTTAGATTGTATAACAACAATCGATAAAAATAAGATAGAGCCAAGGTTATCAGAAATTGATGTACTTTCTGCCACTGTACTAGGAGATGAGCAATTACAAAAACTGTCTCTAGCAATATCTGAAAGAATTATTTGACAACAAGATAAAAACTTTGATACAATGCAGTTGGATTACCTAGATGAAATCATCTAGTGCAAAATACGGCAGGTCGCTCCTGCCACGGTCACAACTGTACAATTTTTGTACAGTTGTTTTTTATAAGTAAAACAAAAAGCCCCACGCTCAACTTTGGTCGGTCCGAGCGTAGGGCTGTGACACAAGAAAGTATTTCAAAGGGCATACCTTTTGAAGACTTTTCTTGTACCCATTTTATCAAAAAAGAGGTACAGATTCAATGATTACTACAAGAAAAGTTGCTATCTACGTCCGTGTGTCTACCACTAACCAAGCTGAAGAGGGCTACTCAATACAAGGGCAGCTAGACAGCTTAACTAAGTATTGTGAAGCTATGGGCTGGACTATCTATGAAGAATACACGGACGCTGGATTTTCAGGGGGTAAAATTGACCGCCCTGCAATGTCTAAACTGATTACAGACGCAAAACATAAACGCTTCGATACAATCCTAGTCTATAAGCTAGACCGCCTTTCTAGGAGCGTCAGAGACACCTTGTATCTAGTCAAAGATGTTTTTAATCAAAATGATGTCCATTTTGTCAGCTTGCAAGAAAACATAGACACTTCTTCCGCTATGGGAAATCTGTTCCTTACTCTGCTATCTGCTATTGCTGAATTTGAACGAGAGCAGATCACTGAAAGAATGACAATGGGCAAAATTGGAAGAGCAAAGTCTGGTAAGACCATGGCCTGGACCTTTATCCCCTTTGGCTACGATTACGACAAGAGCAAGGGAGAACTAATCTTAGACCCTGCCAAAGCTCCCGTAGTAGAAATGATATTCACAGACTACCTCAAGGGTATGTCTATCCAAAAAATAGCAAATAAACTCAACGAGCTTGACTATAACGGCAAAGATAGCACCTGGTTCCCCCATGGAGTCAGCCACCTTATTGACAATCCTGTTTACTACGGAATGACACGATACAATGACAAACTCTTTCCGGGCAACCATCAACCAATAATCACAAAAGAGCTATTTGATAAAGCCCAAAGAGAACGACAACGTAGAAGACTAGGGACAGAGGAAAACCACTACACAATCCCTTTTCAGGTAAAGTATATGTTGAGTAAGTTTTTAAGGTGTCGCAAATGCGGCTCACGATTGACCCTAGAATTGGGAAGACCGAGAAAGAAAGACGGTAAAAAACTCAAGAAATACTACTGCCTGAACAGCAGGCCTAAACGGACAGCCACTTGTGACACTCCTTTGTACGATGGAGAAATTCTGGAAGACTACGTCCTACATGAGATAGCCAAGCTACAAAAAGACCCGTCCAGAATGAACAGACGGCAGAAAATTGATGACTATGAACTGAAGCGTAAACGTGACAGGATTGAAGCCAATATCAATAAAACCGTTGGGCAGCTATCCAAGTTGAACACCCTTTACCTAAATGATTTGATAACTCTGGAGGGTCTAAAATCAGAAACAGACACCCTAATTGCCAAGAAAAAACTACTAGAAGACGAGCTTGAGAAAACCTACGACAACGGAAAGGAGCTGGACAGACAAGAAACCATTTCAGATTTTCTTGCTCTCCCTGATGTTTGGACTATGGACTATGATACACAGAAATACACCGTTGAACTACTTGTCCAGCGTATCAACATAGACAAGGACAACATAGACATTCACTGGACTTTTTAATACTCAAAATTACAAAGTTTCTAACCCTTAATTTGAATTAAACTCGATGCCGTGTAAAGTTTATGATTACTCCAGAGGACAAAAACATCAACACACGGAAAGGTGACCCCCCTTTCTAAGATCGTTGTGGTAACCAAAATACGTAAGCGCCCTTGCCTAAAATCCTCCACCTGGTCGGCTCTTTCTTGTGTCTGACTGGAAACAAATCCAATCGTCTCTTCTGGGAAATACAATGACAGAAGCCGGTGAAATTCTTGCCCCAAGGCAATATGAGGAAAGAAAATCAAGAGCGGGTAGCCTGTTTTTGCTTGTCTTGTTAAATAGTTAAGCAGTTTTTTAGGCAACCTGCCTTTGGTCATACTGTCCAGTAAACCTGCCAGCCAGACAGGCGTCGGAATAACCAAAGGATTCCCATGAAAACGCCTTGCTAAATGAACTTTTTTGAGCTGTTTAGCACGCACCTGCCTGTCTAACTGTTCAGTTGATGTTGCCGTCAGGTAAATTTTGCTGCCTGATGGTTTCAAGGCACGCTCGACCGCATGATAGAGGCTGGCATTATCCACAAAAGGGAAAGCATCAACCTCATCAATGATAACCAACTCAAAAGCTTGATAGAACTTGTACAGCTGATGGACTGTGGCAATGACTAAAGGCGCCCTAGTGTACGGATCACTATCCCCATGCAAGAGCACCGTGGAACAGGTAACATCTCTCTTCAATCGACTATATAATTCCTTACAGACATCAATCCTCGGACTGACAACCGCCACTGCCTGCCCTTGGGATAGGACTTGTTCCAAGACAGGATAAATCATTTCGGTCTTGCCAGCGCCTGTGACAGCATGGACGAGGATATTTTCTTTGGCTGCTTGAGCCTTTATCAACTGGTTAGACACTTCCTCCTGATAAGGAGTCAACGTCCCTGTCCAGTTTAGAACAGACCCTGTTGAAAAGTCTTGTTGTTTAAAGGTATAGAGGGGCTGAACACTGGTCACCCGACCCATGGTAATACAGTCCCTGCAGTAACGAGCTCCTGATGGGAGTTGATAGGCCATACTACCTAGACACCGAGCACATGATAATTGTTTCTTGTGCTCTTGTGTTGATGGCAAGTATGTCGCCAATTCACGTTCTTGTGGACTGAGTTGATGAAAGGTGAAGCACCGCCCTAGATAATCTTCTGGTATCGTCATATCTAGCTATTCGTAAAACCTTTGCCAAAACCATTAAAAATCGGTAAAATAAACCTATGAACTAT
This sequence comes from Streptococcus sp. E17BB, assembly GCF_041807725.1. Lineage (NCBI taxonomy): Bacteria > Bacillati > Bacillota > Bacilli > Lactobacillales > Streptococcaceae > Streptococcus > Streptococcus sp. E17BB. The sequence continues at coordinate 25,011 of NZ_JBGTZC010000024.1, read as the reverse complement.
AAGACCATCAAAACCGACGGTATCGTCGAGCAAGACATCAAAAAGTCTCGCTTCATCTGCCACCTCAAGCGAGTAGAAACAGAGGACGACGCCAGAGACTACATTGCTAGTATCAAAAAACAACACCACAAGGCCAACCATTCCTGCTCTGCTATGATTATTGGCAAAAAAAGTGAGATTAAACGTTCGAGTGATGACGGCGAACCCTCAGGAACGGCTGGTGTTCCCATGTTGACGGTGCTTGAGAAGCAGGAGCTGACCAACGTGGTGGCAGTCGTGACCCGCTATTTTGGCGGGATTAAGCTGGGCGCTGGCGGACTTATTCGAGCTTACGCGGGAAGTGTGGCTGGCGCCATAGCAGAGCTGGGTCGCGTTGAGGTCAAACGATTGGAGGGACTAGCGATTACTCTGACCTATCCCCAGTACCAGACTTACGCCAATTTCTTAGCTAGTGAAGGTTTGGAGGAGATGGAGACTGATTTTCAAGCCGACATCACAACCAGGGTTTATCTGGATAAGGAAGCCATTCCTGATTTTGTTGACCGTCTGACAGACTATTATCAGGGCAAGGTGGTCGCGACGCCTTCTGGCAGTCAGATTATTGAAGTGAATCTGCATTAAGTTTAATATAGAAAATTCCACCTAAAAATTAGATGGAATTAACTTAATCTTTTTTTATAGATACGTTTAAAATAAGTATTGACTCTTATTATTGATAGGCAACAACATTATAGGTTTCAATAACAATAGGACGATAGGTAGTAATGCTTCTAACAACTTGATTTCCTCTAGAAGTATCAACATAATCAATTCGGTATTCTCTCAATTGGACGTCCACCTCAATGGCCAATCGTGAGTTACGATTGGGGTTAGCTGGCGTATCAATACTTACCCCTCTTCCTAAAGAGCCTGATATGCCGTATGTGACGCCATTGTAATTGAACGAACTATTCACCGTAATTGTATTAGTCAATGTTAGGTTATAAGAACTAGCTTTACTCCAGTAAGGTGTCAATGGATTATAGCCAACAAATTTTCTTCCAATGGAAATATTCCGAACAAACCTCTCTCGTGGCTGAATTAGATTATAATATCTCAGTTCTCGTTGATATTGCAGTTGTTCAAAAGCTAGCTTATCTTGAGCAGAAACAAAAAAGTAAGTATCACCATTTCGGTCAGTTACTGAGAACGGACTGGTTAGCTGAATCACGGCAGGCGTTGCTTGCTCCTCTAGATTGCTGGCAAAAACAGTAGTTGTTCCCAATGTAAATGAAGCTAAGGCAATAGTGAATACTATGCTGAAAAATTTTTGAATAGTTGTCATCGTTTGTTCCTCCTTAGATACATTTGGTAAATAATTAAGAAAAAGATTAAGCTGACAAGTAAAGTATAGGCCGTACAAACAGCATAGGTTGCCCAAGGCTCATAGAGAATAAAACGACCATCGACAAATAAGAAAGCAGCAAGTAATGACAGCAGTAATGTTAATAAACTAATAAAACTCTCTGTTCTCATAGATAAACACCTCCAAATCGAAACCGTTTCCCTTATTTTTATTGTAATCGTTTTCTTTGTTTGTGTCAACTATTGTCAACTATTGTCAACTATTGTCAACTATTTTGTCTGTTAAATTTTATTACCCATGTCTACATCTAATAATGTAAATCAATTATTCGATCAGTTAATAATATTAGATAAACTTCGCCAATTATCACAATTTTTGAACCTAGCCCATTGTTAAGGACAAGGACTATAATGAAAGTCTATCACCCTGATAAAAAACTGGTATTTTACTTCTGCTCTGCTATTTCTTATAATAAAGAAAAAAGTAATAGAGGTGTCTTATGGCAAAGATTTTCAACAACATCCGTGAGCTAGTTGGGCAAACCCCAATCGTGAAACTCAATCGTTTAGTCCCTGAAGGTGCAGCTGATGTCTATGTCAAGCTGGAGTACTTTAACCCTGGGTCATCTGTCAAAGACCGTATCGCCCTCAACATGATTGAGACTGCGGAGCGTGATGGATTGATTAAACCGGGTGACACCATCATTGAACCGACATCTGGAAACACAGGCATCGGTCTGGCTTGGGTTGGTGCTTCTAAGGGGTATAAGGTCGTGATTGTCATGCCTGAGACCATGAGCTTGGAGCGTCGGAAACTGATTCAGGCTTATGGGGCAGAGCTGGTCTTAATCCCAGGGGCAGAAGGCATGAGAGGAGCCATCGCTAAAGCTGAAGAACTGGCTAAAGAACGTCAAGGCTTTATCCCCATGCAGTTCCAAAATGCTGCTAATCCAGCTGTTCACGAAGCAACAACTGGTCCTGAAATCTTAGAAGCCTTTGGTGAAACCGGTCTTGACGCCTTTGTCTCTGGTGTCGGAACAGGAGGGACAGTGACCGGCGTTTCTAGGGTGCTCAAGGCTGCTAATCCTGACATCAAGATTTATGCCGTAGAGGCTGATGAATCAGCTATCTTATCAGGAGAAAAACCTGGTCCGCACAAAATTCAGGGCATCTCAGCTGGCTTTATTCCTGAGACGCTTGACACGACCAGCTACGATGGTATTGTCCGTGTGACTTCCGATGATGCCATTGCGACAACGCGTACTGTAGGTGGGTCAGAAGGCTTCCTGGTCGGTATCTCATCAGGCGCAGCCATTCACGCTGCCATCGAGGTCGCTAAAGAGCTGGGTGCTGGCAAAAAAGTTCTCGCCATCCTAGCAGATAACGGAGAACGCTACCTGTCCTTACCGGCATTTGATTTTGAAAATTAAATCGTGTATCATTTGGAGAAAGTCTGAATAAAGGCTTTCTCTCATTTTATATCTTTAGAAAGGACTGTCTCATGACGGCAAAACGCCTGACCTTAGCATCACTCTTTATGGGGCTAACCATCTTGCTCAGTGCTAGTTTCCTATCAATTCCTGTGCCTGGAGGACACTTTTATTTTAACGGCATCATTATTTTTTTAACAGCTTTACTTTTTAAGCCAAAAGAAGCAGTAATCATTGCTGGTTTTGGGTCTTTTTTGGGTGATTTCTTTTTCTATCCAGAACCCATGTTTGTGACCCTGATCACCCACAGCCTGCGGGTATTGGCGATTGCCTTATTCGTTAAGGGGAGAGGACTTCCAGCCCCCAAACAGCTGGTTATCCCAGCCCTCTTGGCTGGGGCAATTATCGATAATATCGGCTATTTTCTCGGACGAGCCTTTGTCTACCGTACCATGGCATACGCCATCATCAAAATCCCTTTTGACCTGGTAGCAACAATCATGGCCATCAGTATTGTTTACTACGTCTATTATCACACTAGCTTTTTAAGGCTATTCAAACAGTTTCTTGGTATCAGAACCAAGAGTTAATCAAAAAGAGGCAAAGACATCATCTATCGTCTTGCCTCTTTTTGATGAACCGTTAAACTAAGCGATGAAAAAGCTACCAACCCAATACATTAAAAGTAAGATGCCAAGAGCGATACGGTAGTAGCCGAATACCTTGAAATCATGTGTTCTGACGTAAGCGGTCAAAAATCGAATGGCGACCATACTAACCCCAAAAGCCGTCAGCATAGCTGTTAATAAAATCCCTAGTTGTGAGAAAGTCAAGCCATTGCCTTCAAGGAAGAATTTTAGAATTTTTAAACCACTGTAACCAAACATGACAGGAATGCCGAGAAAGAAGGTAAACTCTGTGGCAACTGAGCGACTCGCCCCCACAAGCATCCCACCGATAATGGTGGCACCAGAGCGACTTGTTCCCGGAATCAAACTCAATACCTGAAAGCAGCCGATAAGAAAGGCTGTTTTATAAGACATCTTTGCCAAACTCGTTACTTGTGGCTGGGTGTTTAATGTTGCCTGACGATTTTCCAACCAAGTAAAGATGACACCATAAAGGATCAACATTAGTGCCACAGGTACAAAGTGGTAGAGGTGTTTTTCCAAAAAATCATCAAACGATAAACCTAAGACCAAGGCAGGCAAGATAGCAATGACGACCTTGAGCCATAGTTGCCAAGTTAGGCGAATATCTTGGGCTGACTTCCCTTTTTGAAAGGGGTTGAGCCGTTCAAAATAGATAACCATGACCGCTAAGATGGCCCCTAGCTGAATCACGATATTAAACATGTTCATAAAGGCTTCGTTCTGTCCTTTGAATTGGACAAATTCCTGCACTAAAATCAGGTGACCTGTCGACGATACAGGCAGCCATTCGGTTACTCCTTCAACAAAACCAAATAAAATGGCTTTCAATAATTCAATAAACACAATCTGCTCCTTTTTATTTTTTCTTGGTTAGCTTGGCTTAGAAAGAGCCTCCGCCACCACCGCCACCGCCGCCTGAAAATCCACCGCTAATGCCGGAACTGCCTGAAGAGACACTGAAATGACTAGCAGTGGTCGCCAATTGGCTAGAGGTAACCATGTTTTGGTGGAGGCTATGATGGAGAAAGCCATAATGACCATGTGTCAAGGTCAAGCCAGTATCCTCCGGTAACTCAATTTGATGCAATCGTAAGTATTGTTCAACGCGCTTGGCTTCACCAAATAAAGTGGCATAAACCAGCAGGCGATTCCAAACCACAAGGCCTTCTAATTCAACGCGGTCAAAGGATTTAATATCCTTGAGCATTTGCCAGAAACCAAGCCAAGGCTCTACCTTGGTCTTTCCATCGGTTGTCAATACCCCTTTTTGTGCAAATGGCTGATGCATCTTCGTTCCCCAAATCAAGAGACCAATCGCCAGCCCAGCAATCAGCAAATAGCTAAGAACTGCAGGTCTGAGCGCGTGCACAAGAAGTGCAAGAATGCTATAAATGGACAACAACAAGCTAACTGTCACTAGGCCCATTCCAGCACGATAAGTCCCTTTCTCTCTAGCATTCAAAGGACGATAGTTGTTCCCCGTGCCCAGCTCTTTCTCTAGTGCTGAAACACGTGAGCTGATAAGTTTCAGTCCACTGCGATAGCGACTCAAATGGCTCTGTGCCAAACCCTGTATTCGTTTCTCCAGTTGAGTGCCACGATAGTGTTTTTTTAGGGCTTCTTCTTCCTCATCATCGTAGGCATAGGCACTAAATAATGCTGTCACAGGGCAGGAGGTTTTCGTCCCAAAAGCCATATCAAGTAAGGCAAGTTCAAAATCTGCTAGACCCTCTAGGTGTACAATCGACAAACTAGCTTGCTCACCTGTTCCGTCAACACGAAGGTATCGGCGGTCAATCAAGTCCAGCAAACTGGCCTGAAGCATGTTTTCAAACCCTAATTCCCCTTTGTAACCTGGAGTAGTAGGGGCAGTATCCCTAAGTGACTGGTTAAAGATAGACTGCGCTACCAAGAGAGGGGGGAGGTCATCTGGCAGCTCGTAAACCCGATGTGGCAGGCGACCTTGCTGCCGAACCAGTCGGCGAAAGAAGACCAAGGTCACTAGCCCAAGAATCAAACCACCTCCCGCCAAAGCAACAAATAAAATCTCTAAGCGAAATGATAGGGATTTTTGCTTCCTTGCAATCTGAGTTTCAACCTCCTGATAAAGTGGCAGTCCTGCTTGCGTTAACTGAGCGGGTGCGTCTATAATTCCTTTGTCCCAGTAGGCATGCAGATGAAGCTCACCAGAAACATCTGTCGCTGTTATGTCATAAGCCTGATCAACTTGACGAATCTCGGCTCTCGGTCGAAAATAGCCTCGGTGGACAGCTAATTGACTCATCTGGCTACTTTTGGCAGTTTTGATGGTAAAACGAACCTGCTCTAACGGTACCTCCCAATCGCTAATTGGTACCCAGTTTAGACGCGCAATGTCAGGGTATAGGGTGAGAAAATTTTCTAGTCGCCAGTGAACAACCAACCGCACCTTATCACCACTCTCTCCGGCGTTATAAATTTTGAGTTTACGACCGTCCGACCAGTTTTCTTCTTCAATGGTCACGGGAACTAGGGTGTCATTTTTATAGGCCAGCACTTCTGGTGTTCCGACAATAGTTGCACCTTCAGGGAGTGCACCAGCTGTTCCAAGAGTAATGTATTGACCTCTGAAGGACGACTGGTAGTCAAAGGTGATGGTTTGAACCAAGTCAGCTGTATTATCTGCAAAAAAGGTGACTTCAGCCTCATAGGAGGGGATACGGTAGTCCACATCATCTGCCTCTACCCTAAACAGTATCAGCCAACCGAACAAGAGCATCAGACCTAACCATAACTGTTTCTTCATCATCATTCTCTCAATTCCTTATATTCTGTATTAAATCAGTGTTACGTTTATTATAACATATCTTCAGCTAATTTTTGCCAAAAAATCTATTGCTAAGCGAATTTTCACTTGAAATTTTGTGTTATAATAAAAGGACGATAACGCACGGAGGTTATATAGATGACAGACATTAAAAAAGTATTCAAAGATTTGTATCGCTACCAATGGGTCTATCTGCTGCGAGGACTTATCCTACAGATTTTAGTCGGTACAGTTGGAGGCTACCTCCTGTCGGAAGTCTTTTATCTCGTTCTACTTTTGGCAAGGGAAGACCAACTCACCCAGACGAATCTTCTCAGTTTGCTGAAAAGTCCTTGGGCTGTGCTTGGCTGTATCGGATACCTCTTGCTCTTATCTGCTCTTATTTATATTGAATATTCTCTTCTTGTGGACATCATCCGGCGGAAAGATCGTGCTATCAGCTGGTCTTTCAGGCGATTTATGAGACGTTGCCGCGATTTTTTGAAAACCATCTCTGGTTTCCAAATACTCTTTTTTCTAGGTTATATCATCTTAACTATGCCACTTGTCCAGTGGTTGCTTTCATCAACCTTACTAGATGGTGTCCGTATTCCTTACTTTATCACTGACGAATTGCTCAAACAGCCCAAAACCGCCCTGCCCCTCATCATCGGCGGAATTGGTCTTTATTACATCAATTTGAGACTAATTTACACCTTGCCGCTGACTATCGTCCGTTTCCAGACACGTTTCTGGGATAATCTGACGGCCAGTTGGCAGTTAACTAAGGGCAAAAGCTGGCAATTGCTTATAACACTCAGCCTCCTAGCCCTTCCATTAGCTTTTCTAGCCGCTCTTATTTTAACCTTGTTCTTTTTCTTTATCGAACTCACAGGAACAGGACTGCTATCTAAAAGCCTGCAATGGCTACTTGTCACCTTTATCTGGGGAGCTAGCTTGGCTTTGACCATGATGTCAAAACTCACCATTTTATCTTATTTACTCACCCAACTTGAAAAGCATCATCTGCATACATCTTACGAAGACCTGCCAAAAATCCCACGTCGCAGACGCTGGGTAGCCCTAACGCTAATTTTTCTCATCGGCCTCAGTCAATTTGTTGTTAACTATGACCGCCTGTCTTATAATCCCTACAACAAAGCGATAGAAACTATTGCTCACCGGGGCGATGTCAATAAAGGCGTTGAAAATTCTATTGAAGCCCTGGTCGGTGCAGCTGAAGCTCAAGTGGACTATGTGGAAATGGATATTATCCTAAGCAAGGATAAACAATTTATCGTCAGTCACGACAATGATTTACGCCGTCTAACCGGTCAGTCAATCAGTATTAGCGATAGCACAGCTAAAGAGTTGGTTGGTTTGCCAATTTCACAAGACGACTTTAAGAGCCAGTTAGTTGATTTTGACACCTATGTTGCTAAAGCCAAGGAGCTAAACACCAAACTGATGGTCGAGCTCAAACCCTATGGCAAAGAGCAAGCAGACTATGCCCAGCTCATCGTTGAAACGTTTAAACGCCTCGGCATCACCAAAGACTATAAACTCATGTCTTTGGATTGGGACTTGATTCGCTCCATTGAAATCCTGGCGCCTGAGATTGAAACAGGCTACATCATTCCCTTGCAATTTGGTTACTTAGCTGGAGAGGGAGTTGATTTCCTCTTAATTGAAGATTTTTCCTACCGAGATAGACTAGTTTGGGAAGCCCGATGGCGACAGCAAGAACTCTACGTTTGGACCATCAATCGCGAAGCCCAGATGCAGCATTACCTCCAGACACCGATTGCTGGAATGATTACAGACCATCCTGAATTGGTCAATGATACCAAGAAAGATTTGGAAAAAAATAACCAATTTGTTGATCGCTTATTGCGACTCTTAAACTAAAGGCTTAACACGAGGAGAAGACTCAGTCAAGAACCTGCAGGTGCTTGATTGGTCTTCTTTTCTCATTGTTACCGTTCGGTGCAAGCAGAAGTCGTTGCTCTGTTGATGATATGAGGAGGCTAACACCTCCTAACACCAGCAAATCTCATGAATACCGCCTGAGACAAGTTCAAAATTGACAGACCATTTTGTTTCTCTAGTTACTGAAACCACCGTGTCTTGAAGACCAATGCAAAAGGCCAGGAACAGTTGTCCTAGCCTCATTTTCTACGGATAAACAGCGTTACTGCCTCGTTCATCTAGTCGTCTAAAGTAATAAACGACACTACCGCTCGCCTTATAACGCTCAAAACCTGCTTGTGCCAACTCTTCTTTTAGCGCTGCTTCTCTTTTCTTATCAATCTTGACCAACAGCTTACCCGTGAAATGGTAAGAGACTGCTGTTTTTGGCCAATGATCATCAGCTAAGACCTCGATTTTGACGTCTTTTAACTGGGTGTTTGACTGACCAAACGTGGTGACAAGGAGTAAGTTGGGCTCAAAGGCTCGGTTTATCTGACGAAAAGAACCATGTTGATAAACCTCGGCAGGTACAACCACCATCAACTGTGCCGAACCAAAGTCATGATGACTCGTCAAGCTCATCGGACTGACCTTACCTGGTTTGTCGATTTGGTGAGCAAAACTGACTGATGGCAGTAGAAACAAAAGTAGCATAAAAAGGAGTTTTAGGGGGAATCGTTTCTTCATCGCGACCTCCTTACCAGTTGCTATTAAGTATAAAAATGGCATCTGTAATCATCTCACCAGCCACATGAATGGCTTGAGCGATAATGATAGCACCTATAAGAATCGCTACTGAAATAATGAGTGCATCAATATGTTTCTTCATACGAATCCCTCCTGTTTGCTGAACATCTCGACGGTCGCAAGGCGTTTGCTCTGCTCTATTGCTCTATTGCTCTATTGCTCTGAAAGTACCTCTTTGTCTTTATTTTTATAGTTAGAAGCATTGCCTTCAAACTGATTTACAAATTTATTATACCATAAAAAGAAACCGCTATCAACAAAATGCGTCATCTTCTCTTTTACATTTTACAAAAATAGGAGTATAATTTTTAAGCGAGGTAAGTTTATGAAACAATACAACAAATCATCTAAATTAGAACATGTCGCTTACGACATTCGTGGTCCTGTCCTTGATGAGGCCAACCGTATGCGGGCTAATGGTGAGCGAATTTTACGGTTGAATACTGGTAATCCAGCCGAATTCGGCTTCACCGCTCCTGATGAGGTCATTCGTGACCTCATTCGCAATGCCCGTCAGTCAGAAGGCTATTCCAATTCCAAGGGGATTTTCTCTGCCCGCAAGGCAATCATGCAGTATTGCCAGCTCAAGCATTTCCCAAATATTGACGTGGATGATATCTATATCGGAAACGGGGTCTCTGAGCTCATCACCATGTCCATGCACGCGCTCTTGGACAATGGGGATGAGGTATTGGTGCCGATGCCAGATTACCCTCTGTGGACAGCTTCTGTCAGTCTGGCAGGAGGACATGCCGTTCACTATATTTGCGACGAACAGGCCGAGTGGAACCCTGACATTGACGACATCAAGAGCAAGATTTCTGACCGCACCAAGGCCATCGTCCTCATCAATCCCAATAACCCAACAGGAGCCTTGTATCCCAAGGAACTTCTTGAAGAGATTGTGGAAATCGCGCGCCAGCACGAGCTGATTATCTTCTCAGACGAGATTTACGATCGTATGGTCTTTGACGGTCTGGAGCACACACCGATTGCCAGTCTGGCACCAGATGTCTTTGTCGTGACCATGAATGGTCTCTCCAAATCCCACCGTATCTGCGGCTTCCGTGTGGGTTGGATGGTTCTATCTGGTCGCAAGGACCACGTCAAGGGCTACATTGAAGGGCTCAATATGATGTCTAACATGCGACTTTGCTCCAACGTCCTTGCTCAGCAGGTAGTGCAAACCTCTCTGGGTGGCTACCAATCAGTGGATGAGTTGCTAAAGCCTAGCGGTCGCCTTTACGAGCAACGTGAATTCATCACCAGGGCTATCAATGCTATTCCTGGACTGTCTACCGTTAAGCCAAAGGCAGGACTCTATGTCTTTCCAAAGATTGACCGAGACATGTACCGGATTGAGGACGATGAACAATTTGTCCTAGAGTTTTTGAAGCAAGAAAAAGTCATGCTTGTGCATGGTCGGGGCTTCAACTGGAAAGACCCAGACCACTTCCGCATTGTCTACTTGCCTACCGTCGAAGAACTCGGTGACTTGCAAGAAAAACTCGCTCGCCATCTGAATCGCTACAAACGTTAATAAGACTGGGACAAAGGTCCTAGTCTTTTCATTTTGCTAATATCATTTCACCAAAACACAATTCTTGGTGTATTATCCGTTCTAGGTTCTCTTTGAAACCGCCTCCTGGTTTTTTCCTTGTGCCATCTCCTACTGCTTGCTATCTAGACGTCTTGACTGGTAAATATCCGACAACATCTCACTGCCTGAGTTAAGGGCAATTATCAAAATCGTCAAAACAGTAAAAAATTTTCAGATAATTGTTTGCTATTCTTTAACGGCTTTGCTATAATAGAAATGACAAAAAAATAGAAAGAGACCTATCGTGAACTTATTAACGAAAACTCGAAAAATAACAGCCATTCTTCAACGAACTGTCGAACAACTAGACAATGACCTGCCCTACACTGCAATGGCTGGTCAATTAGCTGACATCATTGACTGTAATGCAGCGATTATTGATAGTAAAGGACATTTTCTAGGTTACCGTCTTAATTATAAGGCAACTAATGACCGAGTTGAGGAATTTTTTGAAACCAATCAACTGCCAGAAATTTATATTAGAGCAGTATCTCGTGTCTATGAGACCTTGGCCAATATCCCTGTTTCTGATGAATTAACCATCTTTCCTATGGATGCCCAAGATGTCTATCCTGACGGTCTAACTACCCTATCTCCGATTTATGGTGGCGGGAGCCGATTAGGAACCCTCTTTATCTGGAGAAATGATAAACCGTTTACCGATGAGGATTTAATTTTAGCGGAACTAGCGGCGACTGTTGTTGGGACACAGCTACTGAACCTACAAAACGAAAAGATGGAGGAAACCATTCGTCAAGAAACTGCTGTTACCATGGCGGTCAACACTCTGTCTTACTCCGAAACAAAAGCTGTTTCAGCTATTTTGACTGAACTAGGTGGCACAGAAGGGCGCTTAACTGCTTCTGTTATCGCTGATCGTATCGGCATTACCCGCAGTGTGATTGTTAATGCTCTTCGTAAGCTAGAAAGCGCAGGGATTATCGAAAGTCGCTCTCTCGGCATGAAAGGAACCTACATTAAAGTTCTCAATACCGGTATTTTTGATCATTTGGAGAATTAAGCAAAATGGCTAAAGCTTTGATTTGCATTGATTATACCGTTGATTTTGTAGCTGATGAGGGGAAGTTAACTGCAGGAAAGCCTGCCCAAGCTATTGAGCAGGCGATGTCTCGCTCCGTTCAAACCGCCTATAATCGGGGAGATTATGTTTTCTTTGCGATTGACTGTCATGATGACAACGATCACTTTCACCCTGAATCAAGACTTTTTCCCCCACATAGCATCAAGGGGACTGCGGGGCGTCGTCTCTACGGTCAGTTACATGACGTTTTTCAAACTATCAAAACCTCCGACCGTGTCTTCTGGTTAGACAAACGTCACTACTCTGCATTTTCCGGCACGGACTTAGATATTCGGCTAAGGGAGCGGGGCGTGACAACTGTCATTCTAACAGGTGTCTTAACTGATATTTGTGTCCTTCATACGGCAATCTCAGCCTATAATCTTGGTTATCAGATCGAAATTATCGCTGACGCTGTTGCCACACTTGACCAAAATCGACAAGAATGGGCATTGGCTCATTTCGAGACCGTTCTTGGGACAACTGTGACAACCTTATAAACGCCTATCTCTGAATCTCTATTGCAAATCAACTGACTAAGGTTCTGATACTTCTCTATCCTTGTATCAAATAACACCAGTTGGTGCTTAGATGAACAGCTAAATAATTAAAAGTAAATATCTATTAAAAATAGCAACTAGCTATTTTTAATTTTGGTCAACAGTTGGGAGCGCCATACATATAGATAGGACTCATGTTAAATAAAAGACCATCAAAAATAACTGACCAAAGGTAGCGTTTGAAGGCATACTACCCTTGGTCAGTTTTCATTTGTCATCTAGTTGTTCAACTGGATTAGATCCTGATGTTAACCTTTGTTTTTAGGAGATAGTTTTTCGACGTCTCTCAAGGTGAACACCCCAAGAATTGTCATGAGCAAGCCGACAAAAATTTCTGGTGGCGACTGCATCACTTTTATAAGCCCTAAAACTCCTAAAACCAAGCAGAGGGCTAGCACACCGACAACCAGTACGGTATTTAGCGTTCCCTTAATCGTCTTCGGTGCAGCAAAAATATAGTAGATAGCTAGTAATACGCCAACAATGAGATAAAACACCGCGACCTCCCTAGCTTACTCAGCTGCTAATTTTTTCTTTTTCGCTGCCTTATCACGCTCTGCTTTGTTGAGCACTTGTTTACGTAGGCGAATAGACTCAGGGGTAACTTCCATGTACTCGTCGTCGTTGAGGAATTCAAGAGATTCTTCCAAGGTCAAAATACGTGGGGTTTTAATCACAGCTGTCTGGTCTTTGGTTGCTGAACGGACGTTGGTCATCTGTTTGGCTGTGGTGATGTTCACCGTCAAATCGTTGTCGCGTGAATTTTCCCCGATAATCATACCTTCGTAGACTTCCGTGCCTGGGTTAACAAAGATTGTTCCGCGCTCCTCAATCCTCATGATGGAGTAGGTCGTTGCCTTCCCTTGGTCGATAGAGACGAGAGCACCACGGTGGCGACCGCCAATCTCACCAGCAACCATCGGCAGGTATTGGTCAAAGGTGTGGTTCATAATCCCGTAACCACGGGTCATGGATAGGAACTCGGTTGAAAAACCAATCAAGCCACGAGCTGGAATGAGGAAAATCAGACGCGTCTGACCGTTACCGACCATCTGCATGTCCAACATATCCCCTTTGCGCTCAGACAGGGCTTGGATAATAGCGCCTTGATACTCTTCTGGGGTGTCGATTTGTACGCGTTCAAAGGGTTCGCATTTGACACCGTCAATCTCCTTGATAATCACTTCTGGTCGAGAGACTTGAAGTTCATAGCCCTCACGACGCATGGTTTCAATGAGGATGGAAAGGTGCAACTCACCACGTCCAGACACCGTCCACTTGTCAGGTGAATCAGTTGGCTCCACGCGCAGGGAAACATCCGTTTGAAGCTCAGCCAAGAGGCGTTCTTCCAATTTACGAGAGGTCACCCATTTACCTTCACGACCTGCAAATGGTGAATTGTTGACAAGGAAGGTCATCTGAAGGGTCGGCTCATCGATGCGAAGCACTGGCAGGGCTTCAACTGCATCTGTCGGCGTCACTGTTTCTCCGACAAAGATGTCCTCCATCCCTGAAACAGCAATCAAATCCCCCGCTTTAGCTTCTTGGATTTCCTTGCGCTCTAAGCCGAAGAAACCAAAGAGCTTGGTCACACGGAAGTTCTTGGTCGTGCCATCGAGCTTAGACAGGGTCACTTGGTCACCGACCTTAACCGTACCACGGAAGACACGACCGATACCGATACGACCAACAAAGTCGTTGTAATCAAGGAGCGATACTTGGAACTGGAGTGGCTCGTCAGAATTATCCACTGGTGCTGGGATATGCTCGATGATGGTATCAAAGAGGTGGCTCATGGTCTTTTCTTGATCCGCAGGATCATCTGATAAGGATGTTGTCCCGTTGATGGCTGACGCATAGACAACTGGAAATTCCAGCTGATCATCGTCAGCGCCAAGTTCGATGAAGAGTTCCAAGACTTCATCGACAACTTCTGCTGGACGAGCAGATGGTTTGTCAATCTTGTTAACCACCACAATCGGTGTCAAATCTTGTTCCAGAGCTTTCTTCAACACAAAACGAGTCTGAGGCATGGTACCCTCGTAAGCATCAACAACCAGCACAACACCATCAACCATTTTCATGATCCGCTCAACCTCACCGCCGAAGTCCGCGTGACCTGGGGTGTCCATGATATTGATACGCACATCATTATAAGCAACAGCTGTGTTTTTTGCCAAAATAGTGATGCCACGCTCTTTTTCGATGTCATTTGAATCCATAGCCCGCTCCGACAACTCTGTCCGCGCATCGAGGGTCTGGGATTGCTTGAGCAACTCATCTACCAAGGTTGTCTTTCCGTGGTCAACGTGGGCGATGATGGCAATGTTTCTAATATCTGTACGTAAAGTGGTCATAATTTCCTCTTTTTTCTAGTTTAACTGAACCATTATAGCATACTTTTTGGGAAATAGCAGAGCTGATGATGGTGTAAATGTTTTCATTCTTTTTAAAATAGGCAAGAATAAAGGCTTCCTTGATAAAAACATAAGTACATAACGATTAGTACAGTTTGAGAACAGGCATAAAGCTAAAGCCAAAATACCTAATCCAACTAAACTCTCCCCGCTTCTTCTTAGCAGCGAAACTGGTCCAAGAATACACAAAAAATCCCCAACTGAGGATTTTTTTATTTTATTTCACCTTGCCATTCCAATAATCAAAGCCGTCACTTAACACATAAATATCTGTGAAGCCTGATTTTTTAAGGATAAGAGCCGCACGACCTGCCGCTTGCCCTCTGGCCCCCTCATAGATGAGGACAGGCTTGTTTTTACGAAGAGCTGGTAAAGAAGCTTCAAACTGAGCTTTTGGCAGCATTGGAAAATTTCTCGCCCCTAAAATATGCTTTTGTTGGAAAAGTTTTGGGTCACGTATATCAATCAGTTGCCCGCCTGCACGAATCAGCTCTTGAAAGGTAGCATTCGATACATAGTTAGCTGCCTTTTTTAGTCGGAAGTAGTTCCAAATAATGTAGGCAATCAAGACAAGAACAAGTAACCATGCAGCTACCGTTATCATAACATCAGACATAGCTCCTCCTTATGCTGTTACAAACTGACTAGCCAAGCTGGCTGCCCCGATAATGCCCGCATCGTTACCCAGCTCTGCTATTTTCAAAACAGTTGACTGACGTACCTGTGGGAAGGTAAAGCACACAAAATACTTCTCAATCCGAGCGCGCAAGAACTCACCAGCAGCAGATACCCCACCACCGAAGACCACGGCATCAGGGTTTAAAATGTTAGAGATGTTGGCCGCTGCCAGCCCTAGATAGAAGCCGACCTGCTCCACCACGCTATCTGCGAAAGCATCTCCAGCCTCAGCTGCCACAAAAATATCCTTGCTGGTTACCTCGTCTCCGTTGTCAATCGCCGCTTTAATACTGGAGTCACCCTCATAACTCTCTGCCAAAAGACGAGCGACCCGAACAACTCCTGTCGCTGAAGCCACCGTTTCCAGGCAGCCACTATTGCCACAAGTACAAGCAAAGCCGACCTCTGGTTCAACAATGATGTGCCCAATCTCGCCACCAGCACCAGCCACACCGTGAATCAGGTTGCCATCAGCAATAATCCCACCGCCAACACCAGTTCCCAGCGTCACAAAAACCACATCTGGCTTATTATCTCCCGCACCAACCCAGCGCTCGCCCAAGGCCGCCACATTGGCATCATTGTCGATGGCAAAGGGGATACCTAGTTCTTGGGCAATAGCAGCCCCCACCGCCTGAGTTTTAGCCCAGTTGAGGTTAAAGGCTCCTGTCACCGTTTTTTGTTCACGATCCACTGCACCTGGGGATCCCATGCCAATGCCTGCGATGTCTGAGGGTTTCATCCCGTACAGTTCCAAACGGTGCTTGATAGACGCGATAATGTCAGGGACAATATGGCGCCCTTCCTCCAGAATATTGGTCTCAATGGCCCATTTTTCCTGTACCTGACCGTCTAAGGTCAGAATACCAAACTTCACCGTTGTACCACCAAGGTCAATCCCAATCAATTTCTTAGCCATGTTTGTTCTCCTCACGTTCTATCTCGATCTTGTGTTCTCGTCGTAAAATCAACTGAGCCAGCAGATACTCCTCACGCGCCACTAACTCCTGATCATAAAGCCGTTTGAGCTCAATCTGCATGACCTCAATGTCATAAAGACGTTTACCCATGTAGATAATCAGCCCAAAACGTTTGAGCAATTGCTGCACATCGTAGAGTGTTTTCATAGGGCTATTGTAGCAAAAATACGGCTATTTTTCAAGAGTAGATAAGGCGTTTACAACCTATTCTGCCATTTTATGGTACAATAGAAAAAAGGAGTTAAAGGACACATCATGCCACAGCATATCATCGCTCAAATCGAATCTTGTCTCGATGACATGACTCGTCTCGAACAAGACATTGCCTCTTATTTTTTAGATGCTCAAAACAAACATTACGACCTTAGCTCAGCTGCTGTTAGTCAGCAGCTCCACGTCTCTCCTGCAGCTCTCACCAGATTTGCTCAAAAGTGTGGCTTTAAGGGCTATCGTGAATTTATTTTTGAATACGAAAATTCGCAAAAGCATCTGGATAGCCAGTTCCAACATATTCACCGTGACTTAACCAAACGCGTGCTGGTCGACTACAAAGAGATTGTCGACATGACAAATGCCTTGGTTGACGAGGATAAGTTGGAACGAGTAGCTCATCTTTTGGACAAGGCTAGCCGTGTTTATTTTTACGGCATCGGTAGCTCTGGTTTAGTAGCGCGCGAGACCAAACTACGGTTCACTCGTCTAGGACTCGTCTGCGATGCGATAACGGATGCCGATAACATGGTCTGGACGAACAGCATCTTAGATGAAACGTGTCTAGTCTTTGCCCTGTCCTTGACCGGACAAACTCAGTCTATCCTCAATTCTTTGGAGATTGCTGCCAAAAAGGGAGCTAAGACTGTGCTCATTTCCACACAAAATCCTGATGGTTTTGTCTTTGACGAACACGTTGCCGTTGCTTCTGTACGACACCTTAACTACGGCAACCGTATTTCACCGCAGTTGCCTCTACTGATGATGATCGACATCATCTATGCTTACTACCTGTCTATTGATAAGACAACCAAAGAGACTATCTTTAAGGATACTTTGGTAGACGATAACAATCTCCGCTAGTTTTCTAGCGGAGACTTATTTTATCGCCGAATAATCCTTGAGCCAAAGATAAAATCATAGATGTAATCGTTAACTTTGACGTTCAAAGCTTCGTGACCATACTCAGGCAAGATTTTCATATCTTTTTGGCAAGGCAACCGATTATAAATCGCAAATTGGGTGGATGGTGGGCAGATTTCATCTTCCAAACCAACAACAAAGGCTACTGGGCAGGTGATTCGATGAGCTAAGTTTTTGATGTCGATGTAAG
Source organism: Streptococcus sp. E17BB (assembly GCF_041807725.1). Lineage (NCBI taxonomy): Bacteria > Bacillati > Bacillota > Bacilli > Lactobacillales > Streptococcaceae > Streptococcus > Streptococcus sp. E17BB. The sequence continues at coordinate 7,441 of NZ_JBGTZC010000024.1, read as the reverse complement.
ATAAGTTAGCTAAGAAATCATGTTCTGTCTCATGGAATGGATCTGAAAACTTGAAGTAACGGAAAAGTTCATTGTAAGGTTCGCTGTTATCACCTAACTCTAAAATCCGTTTAAAATCAGATAAGAATGGGTAAATTGAGGCTGTTTTTGTGATTTTAGGATTGAGAGCTGCTGCAACAAGCGCCAATGCCCCACCCTGAGACGCTCCATAGCTAACAAGAGTTGAGTCATCAACAAATTCCTGAGCCGCAATGATGTTGACCAGTTGGTAAACATCCAGGTAGATGTCTTTATAAAAGAGTTTGTGCGGTCCTTCCAAAGCTCCTCGAATCACCTGACCTTTGACCGTCATGCCGTCGAATTGACCATGGTCAACAGACCGTCCAGCTTGCCCGCGGACGTCCATATAGACCACACCATAACCAGCAGCAACAAATTTCAAACTTTCTGTCCAGTCAGGACTTTGTCCCTGATAGCCGTGGAAGTAAAAGAGGACAGGCACTTTTTTATCTGTCTTTGGAAAAATACATTTGGCAAAGACCTGACCACCATTTGTCCCATCAAACCAGAGTTCATAGCAGGTAGCAGACGGCAAGGCAAAATCCTGCTCCACCAATCGGTAGTTAGGCAACTCTGGTAATCTATCTAACTCAGCTTGCCAAAACTCATCAAAATCACTTGGCACCTCATGGCGACCACGATAAGTCTGCATTTCCTGCAAACTCATATTATCAATCATGTTGTCTCTCCTGTATCGTTCATTTTGTTATTGGGTAGAGAAAGCAATCTTACCCTTGTTTTTGCCTAAAATGATAGTAAGCACCTAACATGCCTGCAGCATTTTCATGTTCTGCAAAAGCCAGTCTGGTCTTATCTGCAATACTTGGCACGAGATGTTTCTTCAAGGCAGCAGCAATTTTGTCTTGTAAAAACGCTCTCTGAGCCATAATGCCCCCACCCAGAACAACGACCTCTGGATTAACCACATAGCAGAGATTAGCAATGCCTTGACCCAAATAGTCAACTAATCGATCAATGGCTGCAAGGCAGATCGGGTGACCACTTTTAGCTTCTTCAAAGATACGAAGACCGTTCCACTGGCTAATATCATCTCCTGTGGACTTTGCGACGTCCGCAATCAAGGCTGTCGTTGATGCTAAATCTTGAAAAGCACCATCAGAGATATGTAGGTAACCAATCTCACAGGCAGAATTGCTAAAGCCGTGGAAAATTTTGCCATCAATCAGCAAACTTCCCCCAATACCTGTTCCAATCGTCAGGCAAGCAGCAATCTTTGCGCCCTTAGCAGCTCCGCTATTGGCCTCTGCCAAACCGGCACAGTTAACATCATTTTCTGCTTCGCATGGTAGGCCAAATTCACGTTCAATTGTCGCTTTAAAGGCTGTGCCAGCATAGTTTGGAATCTGAGGTCCTGCATAGAACACCTCTCCCTTATCAGGGTCAATCATGCCAGCTGACGAAATCCCAACACCTACCAATTGGTGTTCCGCTTGATAAGTGGCGACAATCTGTCTGACCTTATCAAGAATAGCTGGCCCACCTAAATGAGCTTCGGTATCAATCTTGTGTTGTTCCAAAATCGTTCCGATATCATCAACTAGCCCATACTTTATCTGAGTGCCACCAATATCAATGGCTACATATTTTGCCATAATATCCCTCCATCTAAAAAGGGACGAAGATGCTACCGACCTCCGACCCTGCTTTATTACCTTATCTTAACAAAATTTTGCCTTCGCAGCACGAATTAACTCGGCTGCTTTGTGAACAAGATCTTTGTCCTCTTCAACAACAGGAGCTAGCGGTGAGCGTACTGAACCCAGCTCTAGACCCTCAAGTTCTTTCAGAACAGCTTTAATAACAGCATACATGCTACCACGTCCGACAACTAAATGACCGATAATATTGTTAATCTCATACTGCAATGACTTAGCTGTTTCAAGGTCGCCTTGAGCAATTAACTCATCAAGTTTCAAGAAAAGTTCTGGCATAGCACCGTAGGTACCGCCAATACCACCAGCAGCACCCATCAGACGACCGCCAAGGAACTGCTCATCTGGACCGTTAAAGACCAATTTACCTGGAGCTAAGCTGTTAAAGATTTCAATATCTTGAACAGGCATAGAAGAGTTCTTCACACCGATGACACGAGGATTGTCAAGCATGGTACGGTACAAGGTTGGCGTCAAAGCTACACCAGCCAGTTGTGGAATATTGTAGATGATGAAGTCTGTGTTAGGCGCTGCATCACTAATGGCATTCCAATAAGCAGCGATAGCATGATCCGGCAAACGGAAATAAATCGGTGGAATAGCTGCAATGGCATCAACCCCCAATTCTTCTGAATGCTTAGCTAATTCAATAGAATCTTTAGTACTATTGCAAGCCACATGGTTGATGATGGTCAGCTTGCCTTTTGCAACAGCCATTACATTTTCCAGCACCAGCTTACGATCGGCCACACTTTGGTAGATACATTCGCCAGATGAACCGTTCACGTACAGTCCTTTGACACCCTTGTCAATAAAGTACTGGGTCAAAGCACGCACACCCTCGGGACTGACCTCACCAGCTTCATCGTAAGCGGCGTAGAATGCAGGAATAATACCGTAGTATTTGCTCAAATCTGACATAACTGTCTCCTTTTCTTTTCAGGTCATGGCAGAGCCACAACCAAATTTAGTGTTATTCTACTACTCTGGGTAGCAATTCAAATATGTTGTTTAATAATCAGGCTGTTAACCAGCTTACTTTCATTTTATCCCTTTTAGGAGGTTTTTCAAGAGTATTTCCCTATTTAGATTATAGTTTCTCGATTTAAGCCATTTCATCAGTTTCTGAAAAGAATTTCATATCGTCTAACGAACTGAGCGCTCAAAAATCTTTGTCATGATTAACATGTGCCCGTAAACCAGACTAGAGCAACCAATAATAAGAAGGAAAGCACACCCAAATACCAAGCCATAGGCTGAACTTGTCATCAGAAGTCCTAGTAGCCCAAGTACCACCAAGAGGAGTAGACTCCACTGGCCATTGATACCCGCTAGCAGGAAACTTTTGATGTAAAGGTCTTTCATCCTAAGTTCATACTGGGCTGCCACGGGATAGACGTATAGATGGAGCATCACTGATAGAAAAAGTACCGCATAGGCAACAATGGTCATCAGGGTAACCGGAAAGCCTTCGAACCCTTGAATGAGCCACAAATCCACAAGTGCCATACTTGTCACCAAAATTTCGACTAGACCAAGGAACAGCCCTTGTTTCCAGTTTTGACGGACATGCTTCCAATAACTAGACAGAAGTGACAAGCGCCCTCTTTCCCTTAGTTCTGTTGCAGTGGCATAAAGAGCCAGTTTTCCAATTCCTAGTGTAACGATAGGTAAACAGGTCAAGACAAAAAGAATGTTCAACAAGAGTAAATCGAAGAGACGTTCTGCCGCTCGCATAAACCCATTATCCAAGCCAAAAACAGCTTTCATCATTTCCCTAGATTTACTCATGTTTTCCTCCTACATTGCTACCATTTTTTGTTCGATGTCCATGCAACAAACTCAGTGATTAGTCAATCAAAATTTTAATCACGCCTTTTTTGACCTGGTAACCAGCCTTACCTAATTGACTAGGCTGATGGTACTCGCCAGGATAAACCATAATAAAGGTTTGCCCATCTAATTCAAAGTCAAGACCCACTGATGAGCGAATCAAACCAAAATCGTCTGCTTCATTAAATGGTTGAAGATCTGCGTCGACCGTCCGAGTGTAACGGAAGTTCTCATTTCCTGAGACCAGTAATTGCAAGTCCATATACTTGGCGTGGTACTCAAAACTCTCGCTAGGCTCGCTGTTCAGTGTGTTGTCTTGCAAGAGCAAGAATACCTTGTCCCCATCAATGGTATGGCGACCAATTTCCAACTGGCTGAGGTCGGTTTTAAGCAAATAGTCAATCGCCGTATCAATATTAGTATGCAAGCCTTTATAGCGGTCTAGCTTGCTCAAATCATCATAAATCATTTCAAATTCCTCGCTTTTTGACAGAATGAAAGCTGGCTAGCCGCTCTGCTATTATGCAAAGCGTCCAAACCAGCCATAACTCATTAGGTTTAACCTTTAACAGCTCCCATGGTAATCCCCTGAGTGAAGGATTTCTGGAAGATGAGGAAGACCGCCACAATCGGCACTGCAGCCAGAGCAGCACCAGCCATGATTAAACCATAGTTGGTTGCCAGTTCTGCTTGCAATGTGGCAACACCGAGTGAAATGGTCAAATTCTGACGAGAGGTCAGCATAACCAACTGCATGAAGTAATCGTTCCATGAGTTGATAAAGGTGAAAATTGCTAGCGCTGCAAAACCTGGTTTTACAATTGGGAAAGCGACGCTGACGAAGGTTCTGATCTCACCACAGCCATCAATTTTGGCAGATTCTAAGAGCTCAGTTGGGATATTTTCACTAAACTGCTTCATCAAGAAGACACCGAACGGCCAACCAACAAGCGGCAAGATGACAGCAGCTGGCGTATCGTGAATCCCCATAAAGTTGATGATACGAACCAAAGGCACCAAGACAACTTGTTTCGGCAAAGCCATGGCTGCTACAAAGAGAGAGAAGAGTAGCTTTTGTCCATAGAAACGTTTTTTCGCCAGTACATAGCCTGCTAAAGACGAGGTCACACAGACCAAAATCATGGTTGCCAAAGAGATGAACACAGAGTTCCATAGCCACTGCAAGGCAGGGTTTTGAACGGTCAGTTTCTCAAAGTTTTCAAAAGTTGGCGCAGCTGGCCACCATTGCGGCGGAATAACGATGGTATCAGGTTGTGACTTGAACGCCCCTGTCATAATCCAGTAAAATGGGAAAATAAACAGAACCGTCAAGAGCAACAAGATAATACTTGAAATAATACCAAAAGGTGTGAATGCTTTTTTCTGTTTCATACTTGACCTCCTAATATTCCACATCATTACCCAAGAACTTGAACTGGGCAAAACTGATGATGGCAATCAAGACCGCCAAGAAGACACCGATGGTGTTGGCATAGCCAAACTCAGTCAGCTTGAAGGCTTTCTCGTAAAGGTAGTACATTAAGGTACTGGTTGAGTAGTTCGGTCCACCAGATGTCAACAGCTGAATCAAAGCAAAAATCTGGAAGGAGTTAATCGTTGTGATAACTGTAATATATAGGGTAGTCGGCAAGAGGCTTGGCCATTTAATCTGCCAGAAAACCTGAAACTCATTTGCTCCGTCGATACGAGCAGCTTCTACTAAAGAGTTATCAATATTACCCATAGCAGCGATATAGAGAATGATTGGCTGACCAACTGATGTTGTCAACAAAATAATCATAATGGCCAACAGGGCCCACTGCTTATCACCCAGCCAGCTGATGTTCTGTTCAATGATGCCACCGCTCTTCAAAACAAAGTTTAGGATACCTGATAGCGGGTCGTAAATCCATTTCCAAACGACCGTTACAGCTACTGAACCAGTAACGACAGGCAAGAAGAAAACAAACCGATAGAATGAGCGAGAGATGACATTTTTCTCATAAGTCTGTGAGGCCACAAAGAGAGAGAAAAAGACAACAATTGGTACAGACCCCACCACGATGATGAGCGTGTTGATCAAGGATTTAATAAAAACTTCATCATTAAATAAACGAATGTAGTTATCTAAACCAATAAAGGTAAACTCAGTTTGTGTATAACGGAAAAAGCTCGTCACAAAGCCCATAATCATTGGAGCTAACACAAATACTGTAAAGAAGACCAATATCGGTGCGAGAAAGGTATAGGATACAATGGTTTCTCGCATTTTTAATTTATTAACTTGCATAGAAACTCCTCTACTAAGAACTGTAAAATCCCCCATTTTTTCTGTCTTTTGGGGCTGAAAAAGCGGGGGATTTACAATTTCAATTATTTCTTAATTGTCGCATTAGCTTGCTCTGTAAATTCTTTCAAAGCAGCTGCTGGCTCTTTATCACCATTAGATACAGCTTGAAGAGTTGGGAACCACAATGTTCTCATTTCTGCAAAGCCATCAATAGTGTTGTAGTATGGAGAGTAGTACTTAGTCCACTCACTGATTTTTGCCATACGATCATCGTTGTAGAGGCTACCAAATGATGTACGAACAGGGAATGCTCCTGTGCGAACAACGTTCTTAGGTCCCCACTCAGCATCATCAGCGATGAATTGGATAAATTTCTTAGATGCAGCAACTTTAGCATCGTCATTGTTAAAGATTGCAAAACCATTTACAAGGTACTCGAGGTCTGCTTTACCATCTTCTGATGGGAACGGTACTTCTACAACTTCAACCTTAGATGATTCAAGCAATTTAGCTTGCAAACCATTTTGAGCTGGTGCCCAAAGGATAGTGTATGATGTTTGTCCGTTAGCAAAGTTTTGGATATCATCACCACCGTTGTATTGTGAACCATTGAGGATGTAACCTTTATCCATCCAGTCTTTCACGCTAGAGAGAGCCTTGATGAATTGTTCAGAGTCAGTTGTGTATTTAGTGACTTCAGGGTCAGTGATTGATCCACTGTAGAGGTTAGCAAGGAAAGCACGTGTTCCTTGGTCACCACCTTGACCATTGGCAAAGAGTGAACCAGCATTGTAGCCTTTATCTTTGAGGGCTTTGATAACTTTTTCAAAGTCTGCTGTTGTCCAACCATCTTTTACCAAGTCAGCTACACCAGCGTCTTCTAACATTGCCTTGTTAAAGGCCATATAGAATGGTGCAGATGAAATTGGGTACATGTAAGCTGTATCTCCAGCCTTAGACGCTTTAACAATGTTAGGGTCAACGTCTTTTTCAAAATCTGCTGTAAAGAGGTCGTTCAATTCAGCCAACTTACCATTTTTTCCGTAAGTGATGATACGTCCTGGTGCGTCAAAGAGAACATCAGGCGCAGTACCTGCTTCGATAGCTGTTGTGATTTTTTCTGGACCTGAAGCAAAGTCGATGGTTTCCAACTTCACATCAATATCTGGGTTAGCTTTTTCAAATGCATCAATGATTTTTTGCTCGTAAGTACCAGCACCATCGCTTGCATTTTCTTGAGTAAAGACTGGGAATGCCCACCAAGTGATTTCTGTTTTTGCACCACCTGATGCTGCTTCAGACGAAGCTGGTGTTTCTGCAGACTTAGAACCACATGCAGCCAAAGCCAAAACAGCAGTACCAGTCAACAATGACGCCATCAATTTTTTCATTTTCATGAGAAATTCTCCTTAAAAATTTTTTTATTTTTTTACAACGATAATGATAAGGGATTATAGTTTAATCCGTTTGCCGGTCTCAAGGTCAAAGAAATGCCCCTTAGACACATTGAGTGCTAACTCGACAGTTGAGCCTGGTACCAAGTAATCTGTCGCTGAAACGCGTGCAGAGAACTCCTGCTCACCCA
>NZ_JBGTZC010000023.1:0-37195 GCF_041807725.1 Streptococcus sp. E17BB | reverse complement strand
ATATGTGTCTTTCTAATGAGTTGTTTAAGCACTTTTCATTGTAGGTTATATGGAACTTTTTTTCTACACTCAAAAGGCTCTATAATCTCCATGGTGGATTTACCCACTACAGAAATTATAGAGCCAAAAAAAGACCTTGCGAGGTCTTTTTTATCTTAGCTAAATACTTTTTTCAGCACTTCACCGGCCGTCATGACTCCGATAACCTCAATTCCCTTGGGCAATTTGAGCCCTGTCAAGGAATTTTTTGGGGCATAGATTCGTGTGAAGCCGAGCTTGCTAGCCTCGTTAATCCGCTGCTCGATGCGGTTGACTCGACGGATTTCACCGGTTAGACCGATTTCCCCGATAAAGCACTCTTGCGGGTCCGTCGGCTTATCCTTGTAGCTGGAAGCAATGGCGACAGCAACAGCCAGGTCGATAGCAGGCTCATCTAGCTTGACACCGCCTGCCGACTTGAGGTAGGCATCCTGATTTTGCAAAAGCAGGTTACAACGCTTCTCCAGCACCGCCATGATCAGGCTGACACGGTTAAAGTCTAGTCCAGTGGTGGTGCGCTTGGCATTGCCAAAAACAGTTGGGGTCACTAGAGCCTGCACTTCCGCTAGGATTGGTCGCGTTCCTTCCATGGTCACGACAATCGCAGAGCCTGTCGCCCCGTCTAGGCGCTCTTCCAGAAAGACTTGACTGGGGTTGAGAACTTCGACCAGTCCAGCTGATTGCATCTCAAAAATGCCGATTTCATTGGTCGAGCCAAAGCGGTTTTTAACCGCCCGCAGGATCCGAAAGGTGTGCTGGCGCTCCCCTTCAAAATAGAGCACGGTGTCCACCATGTGCTCCAGCATCCGTGGTCCAGCCAGTGTCCCTTCCTTGGTCACATGCCCCACGATAAAGGTCGCGATGTTATTGGTCTTAGCCAGCTGCATCAGTTCTGCCGTCACCTCACGCACCTGAGAGACAGAGCCCTGAACGCTCCCTACATCTGGGCTCATGATGGTTTGGATGGAGTCGATAATCAAAAAATCTGGCTGGAGCTTCTCGATTTCGGCTCGGATGCTCTGCATATTAGTTTCGGCATAGAGGTAAAACTCGTTGTCTATGTCGCCCAAACGCTCGCTCCTCAGCTTAATCTGCTCTGCAGACTCCTCCCCAGAGACGTAGAGTACGGAGCCCTTGCTGGCCAGCTGGGTGGAGACTTGGAGGAGCAAGGTCGACTTACCGATCCCAGGGTCGCCACCGATGAGGACGAGGCTGCCAGGCACAACCCCTCCACCCAGTACACGGTTGAATTCTTCCATGTCAGACTTAGTGCGGTCGACCGTGCTTGAGGTGACTTGGTTGAGCTTGACAGGCTTGGTTTTTTCGCCTGTTAAGCTGACACGGGCATTTTTGACCTCGGCTACCTCAACTTCTTCCACAAAGGAAGCCCAGTTGGAGCAATTAGGACACCGTCCTAGATACTTTGGTGAATGGTAACCACAGGCCTCACAAATAAAGGTCGATTTTTTCTTAGCCACTCGACTCCTCCTTTTTTCGTAAAACGGTTAAGCCACCGTCATCAGCATGAACATAGTATCTCCCATCCGGGCTAAAGCCATAAACATAGGGGAGATAAGATTCAAATATCAAGTAAGGCGGCTGCTCTGCTATTTGCCAAACTATCGAACAAATCGGATAAGCTCCTGTGCTATCAATAGAGGCAGAAACAGTTACCTCTTCTTGGTTGGTCAAAGGTAAGGCTCCGCCAGTCTGTCCTACAATGTCAATAGGCTGTGCCATACCCTCACCATAAGCCAAGAGAGACTCCTTATCATAGTCGCCATCAATCTCTCGAACCTCACCAGTTAGCAAGTTAATGAGTGAGAGGTATTGACTTGAAATACAGAGAAGTCTGTCGCCATCGGGCAAAAATCCCAAGTATAGGAAGCCACCGATACCTCTTTGAAAGATTGTATGATAGCCTTGACAAGCCTGAGGCTGAAAGGGCATCGTTTGCATCACTAATCTCCTGTACTACCAAAACCGCCTGTTCGCTGACCTGTCGCCACATCACCGTCTGCCAGTAAAAATGGCGCAAAGACTGCTTGCACAATGCGCTCGCCTGCTTCAACGGTCACAGACTGGTCAGTGATGTTTTTCATCTGAGCGTAGATGTGTCCTTCATTGGCTGGATTGCCGTAGTAATCGCCATCGATGACCCCGACCGAATTGATCAAGACCAAGCCTTTCTTGCGAGGATTGGACGAGCGATCATAGAGATACAGCACCTCGCCTGCCTGCATATAAGCCTTGACCCCTGTAGGGACCAATACAATTTCCCCTGCCTCAATGACGGTTGTTTCTGCCGCTTTTAGGTCATAACCTGCCGCGTGGGCGGTTTCACGTTTGGGCAAAAGGGTCTCATCAGTAAAACAGCTGACTAACTCAAATCCACGTGTGTTCATGTCTACTCCTTTTTGATTGGTCTTCATTGTTATCCATTATAAGGTATTCGCAAAAAAATTGCAAAAAGAGAGACAGACGTTCATGTCTCCATAGAATTTGAGAAGTCTGCCTCTTATTTTTGCTGTTTCCCTGTTCGGGATTGATGCTTCAGTGCCTTTTGCATCTGTCTATCTAGTTCTTTTTTGATGGCTGGTTCAGGAGCACAACGTTCCTGCCAATCATCTGGCTTGAGTACCTTATTGGTTATTGGGTCACGATGCACTTGACCATCAGGAAAAATTTTTCCCATGTTGGCCGCATGAATAGTGTCAACGATAGGCTTAGGGTCGACTCCCATCAAGACGAAGGAGCCGTAGGTCAAATAGAGCAAGTCAGCCAGAGCATCAACTTGACCAACAAGAGGTGAGCTGGTTTGAGACGTTTTTTTCACCTTATCGGTCGCTCGTTCTAAAGCCTTGTGTAGATCAGCGACTGCAGCATCAAAGGCTACTTCATCTCCCTGGCTGCTGGCATGGAGAAACTCCACCAGTTCTTCTATCATAAAGTCGGCTCGATGCCCAGCTTCAGTCAGCTGGTAGAGCCTAGGCATTTCGTGCGTCATCCCATCAACCATCTGGTGGAAAGCTTTAACCTTGTTAAAATTGTCATCCGCTGAACGAAAATGTTCGCCCTCTTCCAGTTGAATCAGCCCATAATGCCACAGCGCCTTGGCGATACCGTTGGTGTTGTTGTCTGAGGTGATATGATGTGCAATAGCCTTTAGAGTTGCTTGGGCATTTCCCATGGCAACACCAACACCGACACTGGATAACATTTCCATATCGTTGTCAGAATCTCCAAAAGCCATAACTTCGTACAAATCAAAATCAAAATGCTCCGCCAAGCGACAAATCCCTCGTAGTTTGGATTGCCCTTTACTGATTAAATCAGCAGAATAAGAACTGCTTCTGGTGATAGTGATTTCTGGGAAAGCCTGTTCCAGCTCAGCTGTTTTATCAGTTGTCGCTACGACCACAATCTGGAAAATCGTTTCACGGGCGAGCAGGGTTAATTTATCATAGTTTTGTGGCCTCAGACGACGGAAAATGTGCTTAAAGCTGCGCTCAACTGCCTTAGCCCACTGTTTGGGAATGATATGGCTGAGAACCTGTGCTTTTGAGCTGGTGCCCAAGTGAATCAAACCAGAGCCGACTAAACCAGAAGATGTTCCCAAAGACACCTCCATGCGCCTTTTTTGGGCATAAGACATGAGTTTGAAAACTGTTGATTTAGGTAAGGGATTGGCATAGATGACCTCATTTCGGGTCAGCACATACTGACCGTTATAGGTCACCGCAAAATCAAGACCATAATTCTCCATGAAAGGAGCGACAAAGGCTGGACCTCGTCCTGTTGCTAGACCCACTAGGATCCCCTGGTTTTTCAGCTCTTTGATGGCCTTGACCGTTGATTTTTGTACCCGTTTGGTATCTGTCATCAGCGTGCCATCAATATCAAAAAATACTGCTTTTATCGCCAAAATTCGCCACCTTTCTCTCAATGATATGTTACAATTAAGTATAGCACATTTTAGTAGAAAGCGTAACCATTTTTCATGAAAAAAATACTCGTCATTCATACTGGTGGGACTATTTCCATGACTGCCGATAGCTCAGGTCAGGTCCGCCCCGAAGCAGTCAATCCCATGCTAGAGGTCAGCCCGTCTTTAGAGGGGATTGAGTTGATTAACCGTGAGCCCTTTCATTTGCCCAGCCCCCATATCACTTGTGACCATATGATTCAGCTTTATGGCTTAATTAGAGAAATGGCAGAGCAGATTGACGGAGTTGTGATTACCCACGGCACAGATACCTTGGAAGAGACGGCTTATTTCCTTGATACCATGGCGATACCGCAGATTCCTATCGTGTTGACAGGTGCCATGCGCAGTTCAAACGAACTCGGCAGCGATGGGGTTTATAACTTTCTCAGTGCCCTGCGGGTTGCCAGTCATGACAAGAGTGCTGACAAGGGTGTCTTAGTGGTGATGAATGATGAAATCCATGCAGCAAAATATGTGACTAAAACTCATACCACCAATGTTTCAACTTTTCAAACACCGACCCATGGTCCGTTGGGGGTCATCATGAAACATGATATCCTCTTTTTCAAAGCAGCTGAACAGCGTGTCCGCTTTGACCTCAAACAGGTCAAAGGGCTTGTCCCTATTATTAAAGCCTATGCAGGCATGACTGGTGAGCTCTTTAGCTTGCTGGATCCTGACCAAGTATCAGGCGTGGTGATTGAGGCTATGGGGGCAGGGAACCTACCACCAGAAGCTAGCCGACAGCTTGACAAGCTATTGCAAAGACAAATTCCCATCGTTTTGGTATCTCGTTGTTTCAACGGCATCGCAGAACCTGTTTACGGTTATGAAGGCGGTGGGGTAGAACTTGCTGGCAAAGGAGTCCTTTTCGTCAAAGAACTCAATGCGCAGAAAGCTCGCTTGAAATTACTCATTGCTATCAATGCAGGGCTGTCTGGTCAGGCATTAAGAGACTATATCGAAGTCTAAACAGTCAATCCCCCCAGAGGCATGACATCTGGGGATTGACTGTTTCTTGTTGTTCAACTGATTTGAGGATTAAGGCAACACATTGCCTGCACTGCGGTAAATGGCATACCAGTCCTCACGTGATAAGTCAACATACTTACTTTGCATCATGTTAGCGATACGGTCAGGATTCATCGACCCAATGAGGACCTGCATCTGTGCAGGATGGCGAAGAATCCATGCAACAACCATAGCTTCACGCGACACACCAAACTGCTGGGCGTATTGGTCAAGCGTTGCCACGAGGTCCTGATAATCTGGATGATTAAAGAAAACACCTTTTGCCAAATCAACTTGGAATGGTGACCAAGCCTGAATCGTCACCTTGTTGAGGCGGCAATACTCTAGCACCCCGTTATCACGATTAACACCAGCTTGATTGAGCATATTGACATTAAGCCCACTATCAATCATCGGTGTATGCGCTGGAGAGAGCTGCAGTTGGTTGACCGCTAAAGGCTCATCAAGATAAGCTTGCAAGAGAGCCATCTGTTGAGGGTTCTGATTGCTGACCCCAAAATGTTTCACCTTTCCTGCTTTTTTGAGTTGGTAAAAAGCTTCCGCAACCTCCTCAGGCTCCATGAGCGTATCAGGTCTGTGCAGGGCTAAAATATCCAAATAATCTGTTTCAAGGCGCTCTAATATCCCATCGACAGAAGAAAAAATATGGTCTTTTGAAAAATCAAAGAAGCCTCTGCGGATACCACATTTAGATTGAAGAATCATTTCTTCTCGCTTGATACCAAGGGCTTTTTGAGCTTGAGCAAAACGGCGTTCCGACTCACCACCACCATAAATGTCAGCATGGTCAAAAAAATTGATGCCCAGCTCTTGACAAGCAGTCAGAACAGTCATAGCCTGTTCAATATCTAAGCTGGCCATGCGCATGCACCCAAGCGCTACGCGTGAGCCTTGCAAATTTGTTTGTCCAATGGGTTGTAACATATCTAGTCCTCCTTTATCTTTATCTATTATACCAGATAGAATAAAAAGAGCGCCAGAAGAATCTTTCTCTGGGCTCAACGTTCTTAATTTTTGGATAAGCTACCTGACTTGGTACGGGTTTTCGCATAGATAGACAGTAAAAGCGTCCCACCGATAGCCACTGTAAAGGCATTGGCTAAACCAGCCATAAGGGCTTGGGCAAAAACCTTCTCAGCTGGTTGTGCGTAGAAAAGAATGTCACCAACTGGTGCCACCACGCCCCAAACGAGGACATTCAAAATCAACTGAGCGATATTAAAGCGAATCGCATCTTTTGTGGTAAAAATGCCTTGCTCAATCTTAAATTGATTTTTCAACAGACCGAGTCCCAGACCAAAGAGTCCGCTCGGCAAAATCCAAGACCACCAGAGACCATAACCAGCCATGGCATCCTTGAGAGTGTGACCGATAAATCCTAAAAAGAAACCTGCCAAAGGTCCAAACAAGATTGCTAATAAGGACTGCAAAGCATACTGCAACTGGATACTGGTATTAGGCACTGGGGTTGGGATATTGATGACCATACCGATGACTAAGAATAAAGCCGCGCCGATTCCTGCGGCAACGATGGTTTTGATAGTATTGTTTTTCATAACATTCTCCTAATTGTTTTCAAGTTTTTTAAGTTCAATATGCCACTGAGGACCTACGCCAACATTATAAGCCTTGGCAAAGGAACCTTGGTTAATCGCCAGACCAACTCGGTAGAGGGAGTTGATGTAGATAATCGGCTGACCGATGCGAACATCCGCAAAGGATTTGCCGTAGGTGACTTGATTTTGGTAGACCAGCATGTCGTTGTTATAGATGGTCACTTCAAAGCGGTCATTAAACTCTGGGGAGAGACTGTAGAACTCCTCACGTGTGATCGACGTCCAGAGCGAACCGAAACGAACATCTAAGATGTCGATGGCACCGCGTACGAGGTTGCTGTCAACTACCGTTTCAACTACTGGCAATTCGATGATGTCATCGACAGACAACTCTGGTCCAACCTCCTCAAAACTGATGTGACCACTGGCCAGCTTGGCACCTGTATAAGCGTAAACATCCCGCCCGTGGAAGGTATAGGAGTGCTCGGTGTTTGCTCGGCGATTGGCCACCTCAGAAATCTCACGCACCGCCTGAATGCCAACGTGCTTTTTGATGTAGGACAGGGTACCATTGTCAGGGGTGACGATGTACTGGTTAGCTGCTGTCAGTGCCACCACGCTCTTGCGCTTGGAGCCAACGCCAGGGTCAACGACAGACACAAAAGTCGTGCCTTCAGGCCAGTACTCGATGGCTTGAAAGAGGCGGTAGGACGCTTCAAAGATATTGTAGGGGGTGATATCGTGAGTCAGGTGATGGACACCAAGTGTTGGCTCTTCTTGCAAAGCAACGCCAATCATGGCAGATACCGCTCCGTCCACCAGCCCAAAGTCCGATTGCAGGACTAATAGATTGTTTGACATAAGTCTCCTTTCTTGCTGTGAGCTTTTATTTTATCATAGATTTTTACATTTGGATAATAGAAAAAAACTAGAAGAAGCTATAGTTTTTAGCTATAACGCTCTAGTTGATGTTGCCTCCTTATCCTAATGGGTATTGGTATAAAATACCATTTAGACAATCAACAAAAACAGAGAAAACAAGTACTGTCCTCTCTCGGTGTTAAGTGGGTCAACCCACTACAGTTGACAAAGAGCCGATTTTAGCATATTCGGCAAAGTTATACTCTTAGCTGTAGTTTGGTCGCGCAAATCCTCGGATATTACCATGACCAATTTTATATGTCCTACGACGAACCTGCTGGTCGTTATTTCTTTCAATGGTATGAATGATACCGTCTTGAACGTGAGTAACAATACCAATATGATCGGCAAAACCGTCATTAGCTTGATAGTTTTGATCCCAGTTAAAGGTGATGATATCACCGGTCTTAGGTGTGGTTGAACCATCTTCGTTCCAAATACCCAAAGATTTAAAAATCTTGGTGTGTCGCTCAACGCCACACTCACGACCAATCAGGTGTGATAAGCCTGCACGTTGGAAGACAACAGTAGTAAATACATCGCACCAATCGTCATCATAGGCGACTTTGTAGCCAACAGGTAGTGGTGAAACAGCATTGTAGTCGTCAACGATTTTCTTGTGGGCTGCTCCGCCAATTTCAACACCGAGTAAATCACCTGCAATCTGAAGAACCTTTTTGATGCTATCAGAGACGCTATTCACTTGGTCTGTTCCATAAATAGTAGCAAGATTAGGTTTTTTAATGTTAAAAGTTCCTGCATCTGTTCCAATTGTGCTACCATCTGAGTAGGTTGTATAAACATGCACAGTGTATTGATCTGAAGTATTGGAATGGTTGGCAATACTAATTGTTGCTGCTGCTCGGTTATTTGTAACCTCTGGAGTATACCATTTGACGTCATCTTGCCCTTTATCTTTTGACCAAACAGCGACTCGGACATCTTTAACCTCCTTGGAGTTCTCGTAGCCTGTCACTTTTACAGTGAAATAGGTTTTATTTTCTTGATAGTCTTGAACTTCAATTGTTGCCAGCTTAGGTTCAGGCTTAATCACTTCAAAAGCACCTAAATTTGTTCCTACTGTCTGATTATCAGTATAGGTGGTGTAGACATGGACGGTGTACTTATCAGAAGTATTTGAGTGGTTAGCGATGTCTACGGTAGCACTTACCTGGTTGTTAACGACTTTAGGCTCGTACCATTTGAGGTCATCTTGTCCCTTGTCTGCCGACCACACCGCAGCGCGCACATGGGCAATCTGTTTGGTGTCAGGTGTGCCTGTGCCCTTGATGGTAAAGTTGGTTTTATACTCGTCGTAGCCGACCACTTCGACCTTGGCAGGTGCCTTCTCGGCAACGGGTTTGACTGTTTCAGTCGGTGTTGAGGAAGTTGATGGTCCTAAATCTTTTACAGGGACATAACTACGACTGCCAGAGTAGCTGACGTAACTGATCCACAGATGGTTGTCGTTCTCGACAGTTTTGTCATAGTTGGCTTTTTCACCTGCAGTGTAGTAGTCTCGGTCTGGTGCTGACATCTTAGGCTCGCTCTTGACCCCAACTCGCTCAGTAAAGGTATAAGTCCCACTAGCTGGTAGACTTTCCTCTGACACTTGGGAAGCAGGAGTAGTTGCGCTGGTCTCAACAGCAGCACGAACTGCAATAGCAAGACTAGCTTCGGCCGTAGGTGTCGTCTCACTAACAGTACTTGATTCAGCAGGCGTTATAGTTGTTGCCTGAGAGGGTTCGGTGGTTGGGGGTACGGGTGGTTGCTCTANTTGCCTGAGAGGGTTCGGTGGTTGGGGGTACGGGTGGTTGCTCTACAGATGTTTCATTAGCAGCTACTTTACCAGAAGCCAATAGCATTCCCAGAAAAACAGGAATTGTCAAGTAGAACTTCTTGCGTTAATTTTTCATGATCATCCTCCTGGACTTATTATAGCATACAACCATTAATCATGCTACTTGCTTTATAGTTTTTTATTCGTGAATTGACTTGAAAATAATAATTTTATGAAGAGTTTTTATAAATTTTTATTTATGGCTTATCTTTCTGGTCAGAAAGTCACCTAAAAACTGGATACTAAAAATCAAGAGTAGAATCAAGAGAGTGGCAATCCAAGTCACGTCTTGGTTAAAGCGGTTATAACCATAAGAAATGGCAGTATTACCAAGCCCTCCGGCCCCGATAGCGCCAGCCATAGCAGTTTCACCGACCAAGGAAATCAAGGTGACGGTTGAGACACGAATAAGGTCAGGTAACCCTTCGCTCAAATAGACCCAGATGATGTCCCATGTTGTTGCCCCAGAGGCTTGTGCGGCTTCGATGACACCCTTGTCCAGCTCTGCCATGACCACTTGAACCTGCCTTAGGAAAAAGGCAAAAACAGCGACCGATAGGGAAACATTAGCAGCATCAGATCCAAGAGTGGTTCCAATCAACAGACGGGTCAGAGGGGCTAAAATTGCCAAGAGAATAATAAAGGGAATAGCACGGAAGATAGAAGCAATTTTATCCAAGATAAAATGAATACCACGGTGTTCCAAAACACCGCCAGGAGCAGTCAAAACGAGGAACAGCCCCCCGAGGAGCCCGGCAATCCCACCGATAATAAATGGAATCAAGGTCATGTAGAGGGTGTTATAAATAGCCATGCCCCAGCCAGCATCGCCAGACCAGCCTAGTTTATAGACGTTTGGGAGATAGGTTTCGATGAGCTGAGCGATTGGTTGTAGAAATGATAGCATATTACACACGTCCTTTCAAAATGACAGCAGTGATACCAGAAGCTTCCAAGGCCAAGAGCGCTTGGTCTAGTTTCTCACCAGTTAGCACAGCGACCAGCTCCCCAACAGGAACACCGTCCAGAATCTCGATATTACCATAAAGGATATTCGACGTCACTTGATAACGACGGTCGATGTCGTTTAGGACAGGCTCATCTGTCATCTGACCAGCATACTTGAGTTGGACGAGAGCTGATTGAGCAGGCAGATTTTTGACAATCTCTTGTTGATAAATCTTAGCCAGAGCTTCGTCAATGCCAGTAGCGACTTTGATAAAGTCTCTGGTCAAATCCTGTTTGGGATGAGAAAAGATGTCTAAAACCGTTCCTTCCTCAATAAGCTCACCATTTTGCATAACAGCGACACGGTGACAGATGTCTTTGACAATCTGCATTTCATGGGTAATAATGACAATGGTTAGTCCCAATTTCTGGTTGAGTTCCTGTAGGAGAGAGAGGATTTGCTTGGTTGTTTTAGGGTCGAGAGCAGAAGTCGATTCGTCAGAAATTAGGATTTTAGGGTCATTTGCTAGAGCTCGCGCAATAGCGACCCGCTGCTTTTGACCGCCTGATAACTGAGCAGGGTAGCTGTCTGCACGTTCTGCCAAACCAACCAAGGTTAGGAGGTCATCAACTTTTTTTGCTCGTTCTTCTTTGGTTAATGGCGAGTGCTTGAGGGCAAAAGCCACATTCTCCCGTGCTGTTTTTTGTGCCATCAGGTTAAAGTGCTGGAAAATCATGCCGATATTGCGACGCTTCTTACGCAAGTCAGCAGATGAGAGCTGAACTTTTCCATCTGCAAAAAGGATATCCCCATCCACAGTTACTTGTCCAGCACTAGGAACTTGTAGGAGGTTGATGGCTCTGACAAGGGTTGATTTGCCTGCGCCAGAATAACCGACGATACCATAGATATCCCCTTGCTTTATATGGACGCTGACATCTTTGACAGCGTCGATTTTTTTGTTTTTTTGATGAAAGGTAATATCAATGTGCTCAAGAGCAATAATTGGATGACTCATAACTTGCGATTAACTCCTTAACTAATTGGATATGACTATAGTAGTCCACCAGACGAACATTCTCATCCCCGCCATGGTCACGACTATTAGGGTGTCCGATACCGATAGAAGCAATTGGCACACCTAGACGACTATGTACCTTGTGCATGGGACCTGTTCCTGCTGAGGTTGGCAAGACAGATACTCCGGCTGGCGATTGAGCTTTGGCCAGTTCAATCAAGCGTAAGATGGCAAGTGCTGACAGGTCGCTACGGTAGCTTTCTTCCCCTAGAGTATAGGTGACGAGGATGTCGGAAAAGCCGAGCTTTTGCAAATGGTTCTCAACACAAGCAAGGGCGTACTCTGGTGTCAGACCAGGAACCAAGCGTATCTCCATCTTAGCTGAGGCAGTTGAGGGCAAAATGGTTTTCACCCCTTGTCCCTGATAGCCTGATGTTAAGCCTTCAATGGTCAACGATGGTTCAAAAAAGTAGCGTCTCAAAAATGCTTCCTGCTCAGTCACTAGGGTGGGAAGGGTCAAGCCGTAGATGTCTTGTAGTTCCTTAGGATTATCCAGTGCGTACTGTTTCACTAGGTCTAGCTCGCGCTGGTTAGGCGGTAGAACGTGGTCATAAATCCCATCGATCAACAAGCGACCATCAGTTGCACGCATGCTCTGAAGAGCAGCCAGCAGTCGCCAGCTGGCAGATTCGATGACCCCTCCATACTTGGAATGAATGTCAACATCAGCTGACTGGATAGACAAATCAAACGTTACAATTCCCTTATTACCCCCAGTGATTTCAAGCTGGTTCCGACTGTTTTTGATGCCCTGCTCCCAGATTAGCAAGTCTGCTGGTACCAGTTGGTTATGGTAAGTCTCTAAATAATGCTCTAAGTCAACAGAAGCTGACTCTTCCGCACCTTCCATGATGAAAATGACATTTACAGGCAGGTCACCGACCTCATTGAGGTATTTTTTGACAGCTGTTAGACGGGATGTGATGTGTCCCTTGTCATCATCGACCCCGCGACCGTACATGTATCCTTCGCGAATGGTCAAGGTGAAGGGGTCAGAAGTCCAAGGCTGGTCATCGTCTGCTGGCACGGTATCATAATGGTTATAAAAGATAATCGTCTTAGCATCGGGATGAGGACTTTTAAATTTAGCCAAAACAAAGGGAGCTGTATAACGGTCATCAACCAGAACATCAGCGCCACTATCTTCAAAAACCTCTGCTAAATAGGTGGCGACTTCCTTTAGACCAACCTGCTGGGCAAAAATCGATTTTTTAGAGATGAGCGTTCGCAAGACGTCCATGTAAAACTGAGTGGTCTCGTCTTGTTCAAATGCTTTTAGCTCTTTTTGAGAAGCTGTAGTGGTCATTTCCTATCCTTTCTGGGCTGGGTTGGTTAAACGACAAGAGGCTGGGACTGAGTCCAAGCCTGCTGTATCGTGCAAGATAATTGTGTTCTTACCAAACGGGAACATCAACATTGTTTGATGTTTCTGCGATAATCGCCTTAATCTCATCAGTGTGATAAGCTTTGACTAATTTGTTAATCAAGTCAGCTTTGTCAGATTTAGCCCAATCTTTTTGACCAGCTAGGATGTTAATCCATTGCTTGGCTGCCTCGTCACTTGCTTGCTCCTTATAGAGAGAGGTGGCGTAATCAACACCAGCAGGAACAGCATAGCTGTTGTTGATAACAGCTGCGTCAACAGATGGGAGGGCTGGTGCGGTTTGGCTGGCATCAACTTCTTTGATGGATAATTTCTTAGGATTGTCCTTGATATTGGCGATAGTCGCTGACTCAGTTCCAGACACATCGAGTTTGATTAAGCCTGCTGCTTCAAGCACGTAGAGGGCACGACTTTCGTTGGTTGGGTCGTTTGGTACAGCAATCGTCGCACCATCTGGGAGTTCGCTGACTGATTTGTACTTGGCTTTGCCATCTGCGGTACCAGAGAAGAGGTTAATCGGGCTGATATAGGTTTCAGCGATGACTTCGAGTTCTTCCTTGTTTTCAGTGTTCCAGTTATCCAAGAAGTTGTAGTGTTGGAAAGCGTTGATGTCGACCTCGCCATCAGCCAAAGCCTTGTTTGGCTGGGAATAATCGGTAAACTCCTTGTATTTTAAGGTGATGCCATCCGCTTGGAGCGCCTTTTCAATGGCTTCCCAACGGGCAACATCAGAGTCTGATTTTGACATCACACCAACGGTCAAGACTTTTTCAGCCTCTTTATCGGTTGCTGAGTTTTCTGACTTAGCACCACAAGCCGCCAATAAGGTAGCAGCAGCCAAGCTTAATCCTGCAAATTTAATCGCTTTTTTCATGTTTGTTTCCTCTTTCTTTTCAAAACTGTATCTAGTATGCCATAAAACAGAAGACTTGACAAATTGTTAAATTTTAGGACTGGTTATAGTTTTAAACTATAACGGATTACTAAAAAGTCCCTGCACTATCTCGGCAACAGGGACATAAATCTTACTTGATATCAGCAGCCTCTGGCAGGTAGCTTCCTCCAAGGAACTCTTGTGAGAGTTTTTCAAGGGTGCCATCTTCGTAAAGTTCTTTGATACGCTTGTTCGCAAAGGCTTGAAGTTCAGTTTCTTCCTTACCAAAGAGGAAGTAGACATAAGGTTTTTGTGCAGTGTCAAGGTCAAGTTCAAGAATTTCAATGTTATTCAGACCTTGCTCTTCAACAATCGTCTTCACAGACTGTGTTTCAAAAATTTTGTAGTCATACTTGCCGTTATCCAAGTTTAAGAGGATTGGGGCGATATTTTCTTTGGTAAACTCAATTGTCGTTTGCTTATCTGGGTTGGCTTCATTATATTTTTGAAGCATATCAGCAGTCGCAGTTCCTTGCACGACTTGTGTTGATTTTCCTGCGATGTCTGCATAGCTCTTGATGCCTGAGTTTTTGTTAACTGCCAAAATCAGCGGGTTAGTAGCAATTGGTGCAGAGTAAAGGTATTTTTCTGCCCGCTCATCGCTGTAACTGATGTTATTGGCACCGATTTGGTAGCGGTCTGAGTCTAGACCAGCGAAGATAGATGACCATTCTGTTTTTTGGTATGTCACGTCATAGTCACTGCCTTCAAAAACAGCTTTTGCAACTTCGATGTCATAGCCAGTCAATTCGCCATCTTTCTCAAAAGAGAATGGTTTGGTTGTGCCGACAGTTGCCAAAGTCACCGTTTTTTTGTTGGCAGCAGAACTCGCTGGTGTTGTGTCGGCTGATTTTGTGCCACAAGCAACCAAAAGCAAGCCTGATGCCAAGGCAAGCATTCCCGCTTTAAAGATTGATTTAATGTTCATAATTGTCCTCCATTTCTATTGTCCTAGTCTATCACGAACTAGGGACTTTGCCTAGTAGAGATATTTTATAGGTGTGATAGACAAAATCTATCACACCTCTTTTTTATAGCGGTGCCAATAGCTGAGAAGGACAACCGGAAAGACCAGGCACCAGATGCTGATGGCAAAACCAGACCAGTTAGCCAGGCTGAGGCTGACCAATAAACAGCTCACCACATCGCAGACAAAAAGACCTAGCGACAGCTTTTTCCAACCGTTAGCCAAAGCAAATAAGGACAATTGCAACACACCATTGCCACACCAAATGACCGTACCCAAACCATAGCCTGGAGAGGAAAACGCGTAAAAGATACCCAAGGCAAGGTAAAGCAAAGCTGACCCCAGTTCCCATTTTCCCTTCATAACAAGTCCCTCCTAGCTCAATTTTTGATAAGATTTTCTAGCCTTTCTAAAGAAGATTAAACTCAACACCAAACTAGTGACAGGAAGGAGAAATCGAGGGCTAAAATAAACCCAGATCAAAACCAAACCTGTCCCGTCTCCACTCATCGGCAAACTCGGCGTCCCAAAGTGGAAGATGATAAAGCTAGTCGCCAGCAGAATGACTGCTGAGATAAAGTAGGTCACAAAACACATAATGTCTTTGAACATGACAAACACCTCCTTAGCCTCATTTTACCAAAAAAATAAAGAAAACGCTAACAAAATCGGTTGTGAATTGAAAAAAACCAGCACCAGGGCTGGTTTGAACACCTTAGTAGAGACGGTGCAGGTCACCATCTACAAAGCCATAGGCCAGGGCCTGATAGTCGGTCAGGTGATGCATAAACTGACATTGGGCCAGATAGTCAGATAAAGCCTGACCAACCTGGGTCTCAATGACAGACCAGTCAGCTGCTTCCTTCCAGTAAAAGGCCTGGTCACGATTGTTCCAAACCTCTTCACAGGGCCAATCTTGACCATCGTCAACTGAACCTTATTTCCAGTTTTTTGCTACTTTAACAGCTTTAAGAACAAAAATAAGGGCTAGAAAAAGACTAAGTAAAGGTAGAGCATAGTTGGGTAACTGGTGCAACCACATCAAGCCCCTAACCCCTGATGCCTCATCAAAGGTCGCCAAAGGCGGACTCAATTGAAATAATAGCAAACTCGTCGCCAACAAAATGACACTAGATAAGCTATAAGTCACAAATAACATACCTTGTTTGAGCATGACAACCACCTCTTTTTAATTGACTTTTTCTCTTAATCATTATACAATAAAATTGTAGAGAACGCTACCAAAAAATCTGTTTAGAAAGGAAAGTTTTTATGAAATTTATCAAAAGTTTAGTCGCAATCATCAGTCTCGGTATTGCTTTATTTGCTAGTCCTATTGTCAATGCTAATACAATTCCAAACACAGACTTTGAAATTGTCTCCAGTACAAAATTGTTTAACAAAAGCGAAAATGCCCTCTATGAGTTTCCTAACCAAGCTAGTCGCAATTTCTTCATTGAGTAACAGAAGAAATCAAGCATTAGTTTAAGGTATTACAACCCAACCGAGCAACGAACCGTTCAGATTCGTCAGTACACCCGAACCGTCAATTCTCAACACATGACAACAACGGTATACGGAGGGCCTCATGGAGGAACTGTAAGTATCGGGTCAACCCTCGGAGCTAGTGTGGAAGGTGTTAGTGCAGGACTTAGTCATGGAGCAAGTTATCCAGTACCAGCATGGAAAAATGCTAACATTGTCCTGCAAGTAAACATTACCTATACCGAATATCAAATTCAACGTCGATATACCGGTGGTCCTTGGATGCCACAAGGAAACTATACAGTAAAAAAATATAATTGGTCCCGTTACTCACCTGTTTACTGGTAAGTAACAACCGTTGGTAGCGTTCTATAGTATTTTTATTTCCAATCATCGTAAAGAAGGTGGGACAGAAGTCCAAACTCCAATATTAAAAACGAACAAAGAAGGATTTCTGAGAACCAGAACCTCTCTTTGTTCGTCTTTTTGCTTTTGTTGTTTTAACAGGAGGAATGGTATGTGATTTCGAAAACTCAAAATCTTTTTGTCCTGACCTCTTCTTTAGTTCCCCAAATAATCCAATAACATTAAAGCACTCTCAACATAGTAGGTCACCGCTGTTGGCAGCATGTCGTCACTGAGGATAAATTGGTCGCTGTGGAGGTCTGGGGCGTCAGGATCACCGTTTGAACCGATAAAGGCAAAGACCCCTAGTATCTCTTCCTGATAGGCGGCAAAGTCTTCTCCAATGGACATGGGGTCCACCTCCATAACCGGTGCAAAAGCGCTGCTATTTTCCATCAAAAGTGGCGTCAAGACCTCGTCGTTGTAGGTCACGCTAGGGGTTCGGGCCCAGTCGATGTGGGCGGTGGCCCCGAACTGGGCAGCCGTGGTCTCGACGATGGTGGTGAAGCGTTCCCTCAGGTGGGCCTTGAGGGCAGGGGTGAAGGTCCGAATGGTGCCCTCGAAAAAGCCCTCCTTGGGCAGGACGTTCCAGGTCGAGCCGACGCTGATGTGGGTGACGGACAGGACCGCCTGGTCAAAGGCAGACACTGTGCGAGACACGATGGTTTGGAGGTTGTTGACCATGCTGGTGATGGTCAGAACCGCGTCCACACCCATCTCAGGCTTGGCCGCATGGCTGCTGTCACCCGTCACGGTCACCCGAAACTTCTCCACGCCCGCCATGATGGCCTTGGACCGCAGGCCGATGGTCCCGACCGGCAACTGGGGCATGTTGTGGTAGCCGATGATGGCGGACACCCCGTCCAGACCGCCCGCCGCAATCACGCTGTAGACCCCCTTGGGCACCTCCTCGGCCGGTTGAAAGATCAGCCGCACCGTACCCTTGAGGTCCTTTTCGTTTTGGTGCAATAGCTGAGCTGCTCCCAAGAGGCTGGTCATGTGCATGTCGTGCCCGCAGGCATGCATAGCCTGGTTCTGGCTAGCATAGGGCAGAGCAGTCTTTTCGACAATGGGCAGGGCATCAATATCAGCTCGTAGGGCAATAATCGGCAAGCCCTGACCAATCTCAGCCACCAGGCCAGTTTTCAAGGGTAGGTCCAGAATACGAATACCCAGCTGGGTCAGCTGGTCTCTCAAGAAAGCCGTGGTGGCAATCTCCTCCTCAGACACCTCAGGGTGCTGGTGGAGGTAGTGGCGGATTTGGGTCAGTTTGGTGTAAAAATCAGTCATCATAAGCCTTTCTGGGAAGCATGTTCTTACTACTATCCTATCATTTTTTCAGCCGTTTGGTACCCAAAAACCTGCCCCTTTTCAGAGGCAGGTGTGATTGTTAAAGACTAGTCAAGACTTGTTCAATATGGGCAAGGGCTTTTTCTTTACCTAGCAAGTAGATGGTGTCGGGTAGTTCTGGACCGTGCATCTGTCCAGACACAGCGATACGAATGGGCATAAAGAGGTTTTTACCTTTGACGCCAGTGTCTTTCTGCACTGCTTTGACCTGAGCGGAGATGGTTTCTGGTGTAAAGTCTGCGTCTGCTAGCTCTGCTATTTTTTCCTTGAAGCTAGCTAGAACCGTCGGAACGGTCTCGCCTGCCATAAAGGCAGCTTCTGCCTCACCGAGAGCTGGGAAGTCCGTAAAGAAGAGGTCCGTCAGCGCGACAATCTCATCCGCTGAACTCAACTGTGGCTTATAGAGTGCGATGAGTTTATCGCTCTTGTCTGTCAAGCGACCTGCTGCTTCCAGGTAGGGTGTGCAGAGGGCAACGATGGTCTCAAGGTCTGCCGCCTTAATGTACTCCCCACTCATCCAATCCATTTTCTTCTGGTCAAAGGCCGCAGGTGACTTGCTCAGGCGGTTCTCATCAAAGAGCTTGATAAAGTCCTCACGACTGAAGATTTCCTCCTCACCGCCGGGGTTCCAGCCCAAGAGAGCGATGAAGTTAAAGACTGCCTCTGGCAAATAGCCTTTCTTGCGGTAGTCTTCGATGAACTGCAGGGTATTGGTGTCCCGTTTGGACAGTTTTTTACCCGTTTCAGAGTTGATGATGAGGGTCATGTGACCGAACTCGGGCGCTTCCCAACCCAGAGCCTCGTAAACCATGAGCTGCTTAGGGGTGTTGGCGATGTGGTCGTCTCCACGGATAACGTGGGAAATCTCCATGAGATGGTCGTCAATTACCACCGCAAAGTTGTAGGTCGGGTAGCCGTCAGCCTTCTGGATGACCCAGTCGCCACCTACATTGCTCCCCTCGATAGCAATATCACCCTTGACCATGTCCGTCCACTTGTAAATACCTGCTTCATTGACCGCTAGACGCACAGTTGGCACGATACCAGCTGCTTCACGCTCCGCTACATAGGCTGCTTTTTCCTCATCAGACATGCCTAGATACTCGTTGATGTAGCGCGGTGTCTCGCCAGCTTGTTCTTGCCGTTCCCGCTCTGCTTCCAGCTCTTCCTTGGTCACATAGGACTTGTAGGCCAATCCCTTTGCTAGGAGCTCATCGACGTATTGTTGGTAAATCGCCAAGCGCTCAGACTGTCTGTACTGGTCATGAGTTTCTGGGCTTTCGTCCCAGTCAATCCCCAGCCACCGCAAATTTTCCAGCTGAGAACGCTCACCATCTTCCACATGGCGCTCACGGTCGGTGTCCTCGATACGGATGATAAAGGTACCGTCGTGGTGACGAGCGTAAAGGTAGTTAAATAGAGCTGTACGGGCATTGCCGATATGAAGCAAGCCTGTTGGACTTGGTGCATAGCGCACACGAATTGGTTTGGACATAGGTGTCTCCTAACTGTACATTTGTCAATACCTTCCATTATAACATATTTTAGAGAAAAGAAGTAATGAATTGTCGTTTTTTACGATGAGTTAGGTGTGTAGACCTAATTAGTGAGCAAGAGCCCCATCGTCTGAGGCTTGGACTGTGAGAAGACTTGTGCTATAATAGTCAGCATGAGAGTTGTTGCGGGACGATTTGGGGGCAGGCCCCTCAAGACTTTGGCTGGTCAGACGACTAGACCGACGACAGATAAGGTAAAAGGCGCCCTATTTAACATGATTGGTCCTTATTTTGAAGGGGGTCGGGTCTTGGATTTGTATGCCGGTAGTGGCAGTTTGGGCATCGAGGCGATTTCGCGCGGTATGGACGATGCTGTGCTGGTTGAGAGAGACCGCGGAGCGCAAGCCATTATCCAAAAAAATATCGCTATGACAAAAGAGCCTGAGCGGTTTACGCTAATGAAAATGCCAGCCGAGCAGGCAATGAGGCAACTTGACAGGCGCTTTGATCTCGTCTTGCTTGATCCGCCTTATGCCACGGAGCAGATTGAGGCGGACATCACCTCCTTAGAGGAAGTTGGTCTTTTGGCTGATGGGGTGCTTTTGGTCTGTGAGACTGATCGATCGGTGGAGTTGCCAGAGGAGATTAGCCAGTTTGGCATTTGGAAACAAAAAATCTATGGAATCAGTAAGGTGACGGTCTATGTCAGGTAAAGTCGGTTTGTTTACAGGGTCCTTTGACCCCATGACCTTGGGACATCGTGATGTGATTGAGCGAGCCAGTCAGTTCTTCGATCAGCTCTACGTTGGTCTCTTTTACAATCAAGATAAGGTTGGTTTTTTACCAATTGACCAGCGATTAACCATGCTAGAGCAGGCAGTGGCTGATTTGCCCAATGTCAAGGTGATTACCAGCCAAAATCAGCTGGCTGTCGAGGTAGCAAGGCAGTACGGTGTGACCCATTTGGTACGAGGCTTGCGCGATGCGACAGATTTTGCTTATGAGGAAAATCTGAGTGTTTTTAATCACCAATTGGCACCAGAACTAGAGACTGTTTTTTTGCTGAGTCGACCGGAGCATCGTCATCTATCATCGAGTCGAGTGCGCGAGCTCATTCATTTTAAGCAGGACATTAGCCGCTACGTTCCTGCCAACATCATCACAGAAATGGAGAAAAACAATGGCAAAACTAAAAAAGCATAAGTGGTGGTTAGTTCCTGCACTAGCCTTAATCGCTCTATTTTATGCAGTCTTTGTCCCTATCGGTGGTTATTATTTGGAAATGCCTGGCGGTGCTTACGATATTCGGACCGTTCTGACGGTTAATGACCAAGAAGACACCGATGATGGGTCCTATAATTTTGTTGCGGTAACAGTCAGTCGTGCGACAGTCGCTCAGATGCTTTACGCTTGGTTGACCCCATTTACAGATGTCAGCACTGAAGAAGAAGCTACTGGCGGACAAAGCCAGGAAGATTTTTGGCGGATTAGCCAGTTTTACATGGAAACGTCTCAAAATGAAGCCATCCACCAAGCCCTGAAACTAGCAGGTAAAGATGTTACTATTTCTTATAAAGGGGTCTATGTCTTGGATGTCAATGAGGACTCGACGTTTAAGGATATCCTGCATCTGGCAGATACTGTGACTGGCATCAACGGTAAAACCTTCAACTCTTCAAAAGAATTGATCGACTACGTCGGTAGCCAAGCCTTAGGTGATAAAGTCACTGTTCAGTACACCAGTCAAGGAGAAAACTTGTCTGCCGAAGGCAAGATTATCAAGCTTAAAAACGGGAAAAATGGGATTGGTATTGGTTTAGTTGACCATACGGAAGTGTCAACGGATGTGCCTATTGACTTTGCGACAGCAGGCGTCGGTGGTCCAAGTGCAGGTTTAATGTTTACACTAGACATCTACGACCAGCTGATTGATGAGGACCTCCGTAAGGGACGTGTGATTGCTGGAACTGGTACCATCGAACCAGACGGAACAGTTGGTATGGTTGGCGGGGTTGATAAAAAAGTAGCATCAGCCCATAAAATCGGTGCAAAAATTTTCTTTGTCTCTGCCAAGGAACTGACGGCTGAAGAAAAACAAGCAGCTCCAAACCTAAAGAGTAATTACGAAGACGCTCTTTCAGCCGCCAAAGAACTGGGGACAGATATGACCATCGTCCCTGTCAAGACAGTACAAGATGCGATTGCCTACCTCAAGAAGAATTGATTTAAAAGGTTGAACAGGTTGGAACAAGAGTTCTAGCCTGTTTCGTTTTGGTCAATTCTAGCACTTCAAGTCTAGCTAGAGTAGCTCTCCCAAGGTCTCCTATCTTTTGCTCTGCTATTTTTCTAAAAAATGATATAATGGTAGAAAAGAATAGGAAAGTGTCGCGATGAGAAAAGATATTACCCCCGAAATGTATAACTATAACAAATATCCTGGACCGGTTTTTGTTAGCTTTGACAATCAAGTCAAAAGTGATGATGTGGTCTTTACGATTGTGAAGAGCACGAGCGAAACCTTTGATGCGGAGAGTTTCACCCAGCGTTTTTCTGAGATTTTGCTCAAGTACGATTACATTGTTGGGGATTGGGGAAATGAGCAATTACGGTTGCGCGGTTTTTACCGTGAGGACAACCCTAAACAGACCATGACCGCTATCAGCCGTTTAGACGACTATTTAAAAGAATACTGCAACTTTGGTTGCGCTTATTTTATTTTAGAAAATAAGGAACCAAGGCAGGTTGTGTTTGAAGAGGAGCAACAGCCAAATCGTCGTCGGCGACCACGTCGCCGCAGATCAGGCATTGATAGGCGGTTTGAGGAGCGTTCAGAGCAGGCAAAGCCAGCTTTTCAAAAAAAATTACGTCAGACCTCTGCAAGCACCTCGTCAGCTAGACCAGAAAAAGCAGCCGTTCAGCAGAAAGGCTTCAATATTCGGCAAAAAGGAGAGCGCTGATGACCTGTCGTCGACTGATTCAGGGGGCGACACTGGCTTATGCTATTTTTGTTGCGGTGATTTGTTTCATGCCTCAGCCTAACTTTGGCTTGGAGGAGACCCCGGGGATTCAACACTTTGGCCGCGTTGTTGTTTTACTTCGCCCCTTCAACACCCTTTGGGGTTGGCAAGCGATAAACAGTTTTAGGCAGCTGGTCTGGGTTATCTGCCAAAACGTGATGAATATTTTTCTCCTCTATCCGCTGGTTCTTGGTTTGCTTCATCTTTTTCCGAGCTTGCGCTCAATGGCTCGCGCTATTAAGCTAGCTTTTTACCTGAGCTTGAGCATTGAGCTGACACAGATTGTTTTGGACCTTCTCATTGATGCCAATCGGGTGTTTGAGCTTGATGACCTTTGGACAAATACGTTGGGTGGTTTGCTTGCCTACCTGACCTATCGCCATGTCACTAGCAAACACATTAACATAGACTAACCACTTGTTTGCTCTTTTTCAGACAAACAGGCCATGTTCAACAGAAAAAACGTTTTCCTTAGTCCTTGTCAACTAGACCTGGTGCAGAAAACGTGGTATAATAGCCTATCATCCTCAGCACCGCTATGGTGCTGATTTGTTTGTTACTGCTCCTCTTTTGGGCTAACTCATGACAGGAGAGCGGGCTGTTTAGCTCTGCGATGGCCTTTAGGAGAAAGAAAGGAGAATTCATGAAAATTGTACGTGATTTATGGTGGTTTTTTAAGTTAGAAAAACGCCGTTACTTGACAGGGATTGTGGCGCTTAGTCTGGTATCTGTCTTAAACCTAGTGCCTCCTATGATGATGGGGCGCGTGATTGACAGTATTGCTAACAAACAACTGACCCCTCAGCAACTGCTATGGAGCCTGTTGTGGCTCCTTTTAGCGGCACTTGGGATGTATGTACTTCGCTATATTTGGCGGATGTATATTTTAGGGACTTCTAGCCGTTTAGGGCAACTGATTAGGTCGCGCCTGTTTGAGCACTTTACCAAAATGTCGCCATCCTTTTACCAGACCTATCGGACAGGTGATTTGATGGCTCACGCGACCAATGATATCAACGCCTTGACACGTTTGGCTGGTGGTGGGGTCATGTCGGCAGTGGATGCCTCGATAACAGCTTTGGTGACCCTGTTGACCATGTTTGTGACCATTTCTTGGCAGATGACGCTTGTCGCTATCATTCCGTTACCTTTTATGGCGATGACGACCAGTTTCCTCGGACGACGTACCCATACCAGTTTCCAAGCCTCTCAAGCTGCTTTTTCTGACCTAAATAATAAGGTTCAAGAGAGCGTGTCAGGGATCAAGGTGACCAAATCATTTGGTTATCAGGCTCAAGAGCTGGCTAGCTTTCAAGAGACCAACCAGATGACCTACCAAAAAAACATGAAAACCATGTTCTATGATGCCATGTGGGATCCGGTTGTTTTGCTTTTTGTGGGGAGTTCCTATGTTTTGATCCTCCTTGTTGGTTCAATCTTTGTCCGTTCTGGGCAGGTGAGTGTCGGTCAATTGGTGGCCTTTATCACTTATCTGGATATGCTGGTCTGGCCACTGATGGCTGTTGGTTTCCTGTTTAACATGATTCAGCGTGGGTCAGTTTCTTATGACCGTATCAATAGCCTACTATCCGAGCGTTCAGCAGTTGTAGAAGCGACTGATCCTTTACCTGCTATTGAAAATGGTCGTCTGGACTATGCGGTGGATTATTTTGCTTATGATAACGAGGAAACGTTGCGTGATATCCACTTTAGTTTAGAAAAAGGGCAGACGCTGGGACTGGTTGGTCAAACTGGCTCAGGTAAAACCAGTTTAATAAAATTGCTGTTACGAGAGTATGATGTCACAGACGGTGAGATTCGTCTAAACGGTCATAACATCAAGGCTTACCGCTTGTCTGATTTGCGCTCTCTGATGGGTTATGTGCCACAAGACCAAGTGCTCTTTGCGATGTCTATTGAGGACAATGTCCGTTTTGGCAATCCGAGCCTATCCCAAGAACAGGTGGAACAGGCAACTAAAATGTCCCATGTTTATGATGATGTGATGGGTATGCCTGATGGGTTCCAAACAATCATTGGAGAACGTGGCGTGTCCTTATCTGGCGGTCAAAAGCAACGTTTAGCCATGAGTCGTGCCATGATTTTGACACCTGATATTTTGATTTTAGATGATTCTCTATCAGCTGTTGACGCTAAGACGGAGCATGCCATTATTGATAACCTCAAGCAAACGCGTAAAGGGCAGACGACGATCATCACTGCTCATCGCTTGTCAGCAGTTGTCCACGCGGATCTGATTTTAGTGATGCAAGATGGTCGCATCATTGAGCGGGGTCGTCACGATGAGCTGGTTGCAGCAGGAGGTTGGTATGCGACAACTTATGCTAGCCAACAGCTGGAGATGGGAGATTAAGCTCATCGGTTGAGCAGCAGCCTTGCTCTTATAGGATCTGATTCACTGGCATAACGAGGATCACCTGTAAACGTTATAGACTGGCTTACGGTTCTGGCTGCCCTAGTTTAGCCGTGATGGGAGCGCTCGTTTGCTGTGCTCTATGGTAAGTCAGTGAAGCTTTTAGCTCGTTAGTAACCTATAGACCGAACCGAGTATTTTTTAGAGACGGCACTCATTTGGTTTTGGGTTGCCTTGACCGCGCTCGTCTCTTGCTTGTTATGATGTTTTGAAAGGAGTAGTCAATGCCCAAACAAGCTCAATTATGGTCGACCTTTCGTCGGCTGATGACCTACTTGACCCCTTATGGTCTACTAACCACTTTTTCCCTAGCTCTGCTATTGGCCACAACGGTGGTAAAAAGTCTTATCCCCCTTGTGGCTAGTCGATTTATTGATGGCTATATCGCTGGTCAGACGACAGACGGGCTGAGCCTTTTGATTGGCTATTATGGCCTTTATATGGCGCAGAGTTTGCTGCAGTATTTTGGTAACTTTTTCTTTGCCAAGGTGTCTTATAGTGTGGTGCGTGATATTCGGCGAGATGCGTTTGCGACCATGGAAAAATTGGGAATGTCGTATTTTGATAAAACCCCGGCTGGGTTTATTGTGTCGCGAATTACCAACGATACGGAGAGCATCAGCGAGATGTTTTCAGGTATTTTGGCAAGTTTTGTTTCGGCGGTATTTATTTTTACAGTGACCTTGTACACCATGTTGACCTTGGACGTCAAGCTCACTGGACTGGTTGCCCTCTTTTTGCCCTTGATTTTTATCTTGGTTAATCTTTACCGCAAGAAGTCGACTGCAGTGATTGCTAAAACGCGGAGTTTACTCAGTGATATCAATAGCAAACTGGCAGAAAGTATTGAGGGTATCCGCATTATTCAAGCCTTTAGTCAGGAAGCACGTCTTCAGAATGAGTTTGATGCGATCAATCAGGAACATCTCACCTACGTCAATCGGTCATTAGCCTTGGATAGTTTGTTTTTACGCCCTGCCATGTCCCTCTTAAAACTCCTTGCTTATGCGGTGTTGATGGCCTATTTTGGCTTTAACTGGCAAAAACTTGGGATTTCTGCAGGTTTTATGTATGCCTTTATCCAATACATTAACCGTCTCTTTGATCCGTTAATCGAAGTAACGCAGAACTTTTCAACCCTGCAAACCTCTATGGTTTCTGCTGGTCGTGTCTTCAGCCTCATTGATCAGGAGGTGTTTGAGCCCGCTCAGCTGGGGGAAGTTGAGGACATCCAGTCAGGTGATATTGTATTTGAAGACGTTTCTTTTAGCTATGATGGAAAGAACCAGATTTTGGATAAGGTATCCTTTCGGGTCAATAAAGGTGAAACGATTGCATTTGTTGGGGCGACAGGATCAGGCAAGTCCTCTATCATCAATGTTCTCATGCGTTTTTATGAGTTTCAATCAGGGCGTGTGTTGATTGATGGCACCGATATTCGGCAGTACAGTCAGGAGGCTTTACGTCGGAACATCGGTTTGGTTCTCCAAGACCCTTTTCTCTATCATGGGACAATTTCGTCTAATATCAGGATGTATCAGGAAATCAGCGATAATGAGGTTCGGGCTGCAGCAGAGTTTGTCGATGCTGACCAGTTTATCAGTAAATTGCCAGCAGGCTATAGTGAACCTGTCACTGAGCGTGGAGCAACCTTTTCAACAGGTCAACGCCAGCTGTTAGCTTTTGCTAGGACTGTTGCCAGCCAACCTAAGATTTTAATTCTCGATGAGGCAACTGCCAATATTGACTCCGAGACGGAGCAAATCGTTCAAAATTCTCTTGCTAAGATGTGTCAAGGACGGACAACAATCGCTATTGCCCATCGCCTATCAACGATTCAAGACGCTAATTGCATCTATGTCTTGGATAAAGGTCGAATCATCGAGAGTGGGGACCATAAGACCTTGCTAGCTCTAAAGGGAACCTACCATAAGATGTATCAACTCCAAGCTGGCATGATGGAAAAATAGCAAGGACTAAGTTATTCTTAACTATCCCTGTTATTGTCGAGTTAAAAATTTGCCGAAAAGACTGAAAATAACCTGCTTAGGGTAGGTTCAGACTATAGCTCAAGCTCTTAGAATCTCATTTCTAAGGGCTTGAGCTAGTTTAAGTGTATAAAATGCTCAAAACCGATAGAAACGACAACCGTAAAAGATTTCTGATTTGTCTTAAACCGTCAAAATGCCTGCTTATCAATCATCAGGACGCTATAAATTTCGCAGATATAGAAAAAGACAATCCACTGTTTGAGGATTGTCTTTCAGTTGAAATGTCCAAAGGAACGCCTTATTTTGATGCCCTTATGCCATTTTAAGGTACTCGATTTTTAAGCACCTGTTCATGACAATGGCATCGCGACCAGCCTGACGCAGGAGCTTTTCTGCGTCTTCACTTTCGAGTCCGAGCTGTGCCCAATAGATGTCAGCGTCAGTTTCGAGGAAATCTCTAGCAACATCTGCCAGAAATTCGCTGCGACGAAAGATATTGACCATGTCGATATGGACAGGCACGTCTTGCAGTCTAGCATAGACTGTCTCACCGAGGATTTTTTCCCCAGCAAGCTTTGGATTGACTGGAATGATGGTAAAACCAGCCTCCTGCATGAGTTGACTAACGCGGTAAGCAGCTGTCTCTGTGCGGTCAGATAACCCAACCACCGCGATGGTCTTGGTTCTTCTGATATAATCGAATATCACCTCTTGAGGTGGGTTTTGGAAGGTGTAGGTCATGTGTGTTCTCCTTTATTGTTCAACAACTTTAAAAAATTCTGTGACAACTAAACCTGTCTCTGAAAAGTCCAGTCCGACAGTTGGCAGATGCCGTTGCCAGAAGTCACCGAAAATCCGTTGCCAGTCAGCAACCGTGCCATCACCCTCTGCATTGCACCGCGCTGTCTCTTCTGAGATCGCATTAAACGGTTCGATGATGACCTTTACCGTTTCAAGCAGGACTTCCTGAGTGGGGTGTTCAGGATTGTCTAACATAATGGATCGGTCACCTGGTTGATCCAGCTCATCTGGTGAGGCGTATTCCGCATACCAGGAGCTGGTGGCGGTCTTTGTGCCTCTGACTGTTAAATCGTATAATTCTTTATATTCAGTAGGATGTGCCCAGACCTCTAGGTCTGGGTATTTAGCCTGTAAATCACCATATTTGGCCATGTTTGTGCTCCTTTAGTTTCTATGGCTGTGTTACTTCTCCTCGTACCAGTTTTCTCCTGAACTGCTTTCAGCGATGAGGGGCACAGATAACTCGATGGCAGACTGCATGGTCTCGGTGACCAGTTGGCTAACAGCATCCAGCTCTGCTATTGGCACCTCAAGGACAATCTCGTCGTGCACCTGAAGGAGCATACGTGCCTGATAGCCACCAGCGGTCAGGGCCTTATCTAGGTTAATCATGGCAACCTTGAGAATGTCTGCAGCAGACCCCTGAATCGGTGAGTTAATGGCCGTGCGCTCGGCGAAACTCCGGACGTTGAAGTTGCGCGAGTGAATGTCTGGCAACTCGCGGCGGCGGTGAAAGAGGGTCTCCACATAGCCCTGTTCCTTGGCCTGAGTAACCATCTCGTCCATGTAACGCTTGATACCAGGGAAACGTTCAAAATAGGTATCAATGTAGTCCTTGGCGGCCTTTCTGGTGATACCTAAGTTATTAGCCAAGCCAAAATCCGAAATCCCATAGACCACGCCGAAGTTGACTGCCTTGGCATCGCGACGATGGTTTGCCGTCACGTTTTCAGGCTTGTCAATGCCAAAGACCCGCATGGCCGTTGAGGTATGAATGTCTGCACCTTGCTTGAAGGCCTCAATCAGGTGCTCGTCTTGGGAAATATGAGCCAGCACGCGCAACTCAATCTGAGAATAGTCAGAGGCCAAGAGCACCTGCCCCTCACTTGGCTTAAAGGCTTTACGAATCAACCTGCCCTGTTCCAGACGAACAGGGATATTTTGCAGGTTGGGGTCGGTTGACGACAAACGCCCTGTCTGGGTTAAATCCTGCACATAACGGGTATGGATTTTGCCATCTGACATGATGTAGTCTTGAAGCCCGATAACGTAGGTTGACTGGAGCTTGCTAATCTGGCGGTACTCGAGGATTTTCGCCACAATTGGCGCTTCAGGCGCCAGCTTTTCCAAGACATCAACGGCAGTGGAATAGCCGGTCTTGGTCTTCTTAGTCGCCCAAGTCGGCAAGCCCAAGGTCTCAAAGAGGAGCGTGCCCAGCTGCTTAGGTGAGTTGATGTTAAACTCCTGCCCTGCTAGGTCGTAAATCTCCTGCGTCAGCTGGTCGATCACCACTTGGTTGTCCACTTGCATGGCCTCCAGCACCTCACGCTCCACATGGATGCCGGCGATTTCCATTTTAGCTAGCACATCCGCTAGCGGTAGCTCCATGTCCATGTAGAGGGCAGTCTGTCCCTGCTCCTCTAGCTTGGTGCGTAGCACTTCTTCGGTGCTAACTAACACTTGGAGTTTTTTGGCTAAATGGCTGAGCAGGACAGGGCGTTCAGGCAGGGCGCGCTTGACCCCCTTGCCATAGACCTCGAGGTCGTCCGACAGTGGAAAGTCACCGTAGAGCTTAGCAATGGTTGAGATGTCATTGTTCTCAACAGTTGACAGCAGGTAGCTGGCTAAACGGCTATCAAAACGAGCTGCTGCCATGTCCACGCCTAGACCAGCCAGCAGCACCTTGACCCGTTTGGCATCATAGGTCTTGACGGGTCGGCTGAGGAAGTCCCTAAACAGATCTGACTGCAAGAGGCTAGTATCTGTGGAGACATAGATCTGGTCTTGATTGCCAAAAGCAAGTCCGACAATCGGCTCGACATGGTAGTTGTCTCCTAAGATCTCCAGATGGAGAAACATGTCCTCTGTCAGCATCTCCTCTGATAGTTCAGTCACCTCGGTGTAGGTCACCTCAACCACTTCACGAGACCTGCCAGTGTCGTCTAGCTCGGCCAGTCCAGCCTTGAACTGGCGGAAGCCCATTTCATCGTAAAAACGGCTGAGGTGGTCAAGGTCAGGCTGTTTCAGTTTAATGTCCGAAAGTCCGATGGTCAGAGGAGCGTTGGTGTTGATGGTGGCTAGCCGTTTAGAGAGAAAGGCCTGGTCGCGGTCGTTGACGAGGTTGTCCCTCATCTTGCTGGGCTTCATCTGGTCGATGTTGGCATAAATCCCGTCTAGGTTGCCGTGTTCGAGGAGGAGTTTGATGCCTGTTTTTTCACCGATTTTAGTGACACCAGGGATGTTATCGGATTTGTCCCCCATGAGGGCTTTGAGATCGACGAACTGCTCAGGCGTTAGCCCCATTTTTTCCAGCAGGTAGGCTGGGGTGAAGGCTTCAAACTCGGCGACCCCTTTTTTAGAAATTTCAACGGTGGTATTGGCATCTGTCAGCTGAATCAAGTCCTTATCCCCGCTGACAATGGTGATGGTAAAGTCCTGACTGTCCTGCTCTGCCATTGTCGCCAAAGTCCCGATAATATCATCCGCCTCATAATCTGCCAGCTCGTAGTAGGCGATGCCGCGTGCCGTCAGGAGCTCCCGCAGGTAGGGAAACTGCTCACGGAACTCGTCTGGGGTCTTGGCACGACCAGCCTTGTAGTCGGCGTAGAACGCTGTCCGAAAGGTGGTTTTGCCAGCATCAAAAGCTACCAAGACATGGGTCGGCTGGAGGCGAGTCAGCAGGCTGTCCAGCATGAGGTGGAAACCGTAGATGGCATTGGTGTGAAGACCGTTGGCATTTTTGAAGCGATCAATCTGGTTATAGAGGGCAAAAAAGGCCCTGAAAGCGACGGAAGAGCCGTCGATTAAAAGTAGTTTGTTCATACTGCTATTGTACCACAAACTGGTCAGCTCTGCTATTGGGCGATTACCCAAAACCATAGGAAAAGTTGACAAATGATAGGGGGTGTGTTATGATTTTGTTAAGAAAAGACGAGGGAAATAGGACTTATGACAGTAGAAAAAACCGTCAGTGAGCTGGCAGAGATTTTGGGTGTTAGCCGCCAAGCCATCAACAATCGGATTAAGACCTTGGCGGAAGAGGACATCGAGAAAAATGATAAGGGCGTGACGGTCGTGAAACGGTCAGGCTTGATTAAGCTGGAGGAAATCTACAAAAAGACCATTTTTGAGGATGAGCCGATTAGTGAAGAAGCCAAGCATCGTGAGTTTTTTGAGATTTTGGTGGATGAGAAAAACACGGAAATTACGCGGCTCTACGAGCAACTCAAGGCCAAGGATGCCCAGATGGCGGCTTTGAGTGAGCAACTCAAGGTCAAAGATGTGCAGATCGCAGAAAAAGACAAGCAGATTGACCAGCAACAACAGTTGACCCTAACGGCGCTCAAGGAGCGTGATACGCTAAAATTGGAACTTGATCAGGTCAAGACTGAAGCGGAGAAAAAAGATGAGGTCATCGAGGCAGAGGACGTTCTTGTTGAACCTGTCAATAAAGGATTTTTCGCTCGTTTATTTGGGAAATAAAAAAGAAGAGCAGGGCAACCCGCTCTTTTCTCACCATTAGAAAGGGTAATCATGGAACAGTTAGAGACTTACATTGCTTTTGATTTGGAATTTATCGAACGCAAGGACGGTCACTACGATCTCTTGCAAGTGTCAGCAGTGAAATTTGTTGATGGTCAGGAACAGGCTCATTTTGATAGCTATGTGCACACTGACCAGCCTCTCAAGAGCTTTATCAATGGGCTGACAGGCATCACCAGTGATAAGATTCAGACCGCACCGCCTGCTGAACAGGTGGTGGCTGACTTTGCTGCGTTTGTTAGCGACACTGCACTTATTGGCTACAATGCTCACAAGAGTGACCTGCCGATTTTGCAGACTTATGGTTTAGATGTGACAGGACAGTATGTGGTCGACGTCTATGACGAGGCTTTTGAGCGCCGTAGCACGGATCTCAATGGGATTGCCCGCTTGAGTTTGCAAAGTGTAGCTGACTTCCTCAAAATTAAGGGGCGGGGTCATAATAGTCTAGAAGACGCCCGCATGACTGCCAAAATCTATGAGCAGTTCAAAGAGTTCGACGATAATCGCCTTTTGCTAGACAAGCAAGAAACAATCAGCAATAACCCCTTTGTCGGTTTGGGACTGGCAGAGCTCTTTGAGGACTAGGCATGATGTGGCTTGCTACCCTATTAAACTAGCCCTTGCAGGTCAAGGACAACTATTGTGGCTATGGGCTCTTGGTGCTAGGAGCTGAAGAAGGGCTGTTACCCCACAACCAAGTCTTTCACACAGTATATCCGTCGGACCAAACCTTGATTGGTCTTGATGCTTTTGGCGGTCTGTTTGCCCTGTGCGAGGGTCAGCAGACGGTTCATTATTTTGCTCCCGATACCCTAGTCTGGGAGTGACTTACCCACATTTTTTGACATGGGCCCAGAGTGACCGTGTGCCCCTCTTTTATGAGTCTTTTTGGTTTGCTGGGGCGGAGCCAATGGCAGAGCAGGTTAAGGATGGTCTTGTCATCTCAACCTACCCTCCGCTCTGGTCTACTACCTACAGCGCTGATACCGCGATTAGAAAACATGTCCCTTTCCGAGAACTCTTAACTCTCAGTGCGGAGTGAGCCTGTGCCTTCAGTCAGCAGTAAATCAGATAAATGAAGACGCCTTTTCCGAAAAGAAAGGCGTCTTCATTTACTTAAAACGGCAGTTTACCAGCAAAGGCACCGAGTGTTTTCTTGGTGGCTTCATCAATCTGGTTAAGTGCATCGTTGATGGCCTGAGCAGTCATGTCGGACAGGGTCTCGATATCCTCTGGGTCAACAATAGCAGGGCTGAATTCCAAATTAACCAGCTGTTTATCGCCTGTAAAGGTCGCTGTTACTAAGTCCTGAGCAGACTTACCAATAAAGGTTGTACCAGCCAGCTCAGCCTGTTTAGCTTCCATTTGTTTTTGCATCTTTTGTGCTTGTTTCATGATATTTTGCATATTCATCATGTTGGGTGTCCTCTTTCTATATCACTGTTTTAACAATTATACCACATTAAGCGTCAATAGGCAGATAAAGTTTAGACTGACTCAAATCGACCGTTAACTGATAGTCGCTGTTGTCTCGAACGGTGTGCTCAAAGTCGGTCGTATAGAGCAGGAGCCGAAGCGTATCACCCTCAGTTAAACGGAAGATGGTCGGTTGTAAATCAAAGGTCAGGCTAATCCAATCGTCCGCAGGCAGGTCGCTCACGGTCAGAATCCCATCTCGGTTCTGTAGGTTGAGCACGCCCTTAGTGATTATCCGCTGTTCCGTCTCCACCCATGGCAACTCACGAACAGGCTCGCGCTGAAAGTTTTGTCCATTGTCGATAGTGGCAGCACCCAGTGGCACGGGGGTATCCGTGTGGCGTTTGACTTTTCCTTGGTGCAATAGCTGAGCAGACAGGAGCCCACGGTTTTCTGACGATTTGAGGGTCAGATGAAGCTGGGCTTGACCGTTGATGAGCACAGCTTGAGTGACTGGCAAGTCGATGCAGATGGCGTTAGCCTTGTCTGCAAAAAGATCGGCTTTGAAGGTCTTGAAGTCCTTGTCGTAGCGCTCAAAGGTCTCTTGCTCATACTGGTTCTGGATGGTTTGCTCACCTTGACCAAGATCAAAACGGATGGTCTTGTCTTGACCAAATTGGTCAAGGGTCTGCCAAGTCTGCTCTGCGGCGTTGTCCTGCCAGATGACGGCTGGGAGATGATAACCGTTGTTCTGTTTGAGCAGTTTTTGGGTCAGGAGGGCATTGATGCTCTCACGAAAATCGATGGACTGCCAGTTGTTGAGGTAGACGTGTTGTCCTTGATGCAGGACGACGTGCTTGTCCACAGTGTCCGGTAGGGCATTTAGAATGTTATAGACCTGACGCGGTTTGACATTCCAGTCTTGGAGGCCGTGGGTGTAGACCACTGTCGCCTTGACCTTGTGAGCATGAGGGAGGTAGTTGCGATTTTCCCAGAACTGGTTGTAGTTGCCTGTCTCGCGGTCAAGCGCTTGAGCTTGTTCTTCGAGACGTTTGTCATATACCGCTCGGCTATGAACAAAATCTCCTGCCAAGAGGCTTCGGGAGTAAGTTAAGGCGGTTAAGCTGTCTAAGTCTTCGCCCGGATAACCACCTGGGCTGCACACCAAGCCGTTCTCACGGTAATACTCGTACCAAGAGCTGATGCCGGCTTCAGCGATGATGACCTTGAGCCCGTCAACGCCCGTCGTGGCAAGTCCTGTAGACATGGTACCCAGATAGGAAATCCCCGTCGTTGTGACCTCACCTGTCGCCCAAGTCGCTAGCACCTGCTGTTCACGTTTTTGGTTGGTGTAGGCGATGGCACGACCATTTAGCCAGTCAATAACACTCTTGTAGGAGCTGATGAGCTGGTAGTCGCCAGAGGTCATAAAGCCTGTCGAACCTGCTGTGCCGATACCAGACACGTAGATGTTGGCAAAGCCTCGAGCCAGCATGTAGTCGTTGAGGGTGTAGCTGCCGATGTGAGCAAAGGTTTCTGTCGCAGGACTTTCAGGCAGGATGCTGGTTTGTTCAGATGGGAAAGTCGGTTCATGTGGGTCAACGGCAATCGTACCTGCTTCTTTGACCGTCAGACTGCCTGTCATCTTGTAGAGTTTCTTGTCGCTGGCTGAGCCATTGATGCCTTGGTGATAGGGGCTGGCGGTCATCATGGTTGGCAGTTGGTGAGATGTTTTGGGACGGATGATGTTAACCTTGACGAGATCAGTCTCCCCATCATCGTCTGTATCTAGCTGGCTATCCACATAGACCACCTCACGCACCAAATTATTGGTATCAAAGGTCGCAAGGCTTTTGCCGTTGAAGAAATGGTAGTCATTATCCAGTGGCAGTAAGCCCTGGCTAACCAGATGGTCAATCAAGGTCAAACCAGTTTTCATCCGTGTGGCCAACAACTGGTGGAGTTTCGCCAATAAATTGCCCTCAGAAAAGGCAATCGGAAAGGCGAGTTTGTCAATAAATGCCGTCCAGTCAGTAAAATCCACCCCAGGCACAAATCCTAAGAGCTGGAGAGCGACCGTGTAGAAGACCTCTTCGGTCAGGGGACGTTCCGACTGAAGGAAGGTCAAGAGGTCGGTCTCCTGATCGGCCGCTAAGAGGCTGACAGGGTAATCGGTATCCGGGTAGTGAAAGAATGTCGCGCGGACAAAGGTGTCTAGGTTGTCCTTGCCTGTTTTTGTTGCAGATAGGGTAAAGCCGAGTTGGGTAAAATCCGCCAGCTGGTTATTTTCATTGACAGGGATGTAACTAAATTGATTGTAACGCATGGAAACTCCTTTTGTTTTCTAATCACCTCTTGTTAATGAGCGACATGTTGAGCCCACATCAGCAGGCCTGCCCTTTCTAATGAGGTGATTGCAGTTGAAATACCTCTATTATACCGCAACTTGTCTCATCTGTCGAAATAGTTGTCAAAATCGCCTAATTAGTCTAAAATAAGTCTATGAAAAAAAATGAAAACATGGCCTTACTTGCCCCCTATATTCGGGTTAACAATCGCCAGCGGAATCTGGATTTTTATGAGCACATTCTTGGTTTGCGAGTGCTTCATGAGGAAAATGCCTTTGCTTTTTTAGGCGGACATGCGGCGAGAGAGACGCGACTGACTTTGGAAGAATCGCCATCTTATCGAACGCGAGCAGTCAATGGACCTAAAAAGCTGCACACCTTGGTGCTTAAGGCTGATACGGCAGAAATAGCAGAGCTATTAGCACGAAAAATACCTGTGGAGAGGGTGTATAAGGGTCAAACAGGCTATGCCTTCTCTGCCCTGTCCCCAGAAGGGGATCGTCTGCTATTGCATGGAGAAGATGATGTCACAACCCTTGAGCCAGTTCCTTACCCAGACCTTTTGGCTGACTCTGGCTTCAACGGTTTATCGGATGTCATCGTAGACCGTCTGGTATTGAATGTCCCTGACAGGTCGGTTTCTCTCTCGTTTTATGACTGTCTGCCCTTGTCTGTCGAGCTGAACGAAGCACAGGGGGCTGACTTGCAGGCTGATAACGACCAGACCTGGGACATCAGCATGGTAGAATGTTCCGTTGATAAGACTGTCGACCTTGCTTCTTTTGCAGTCATTTGCAAAGACTTGGGACTAGAGACGACGCTCAATAAAAAGGAAACCGCGCTCATTGTGACGGATCCAAGTCGGCTGGACTGGTGGTTTGTCAAATGATGCAGGCAATTATTGATAAAATCAACCAACAGCGGTCAGAACATCTCTATCTGGGGGCTAGCTTGGCTATTTTCCAAAAAGGGCGATGGCAGGAGTGGTACATCGGTGAGGTAGCCCCTGAGGCTCCTGTTGAGGCTGGCTTAGTCTATGACCTCGCTAGTGTGTCCAAGGTAGTCGGTGTGGGGACGGTAATTATCCAGCTGTTGGCAGATGGGACACTAGAGCTTGATCAACCACTTAAAAGTTATTACCCTGAAGTAGCAGACGAGACGGTTACGATCAGGCAGCTCCTGACTCACACCTCAGGTATTGACCCTTATATCCCAAACCGCGACCAACTGAGCGCAAGGGAGTTACGGGCGGCTATCAACCACATTACCGTCACCACGGATAAG
Source organism: Streptococcus sp. E17BB (assembly GCF_041807725.1). Taxonomy (NCBI): domain Bacteria; kingdom Bacillati; phylum Bacillota; class Bacilli; order Lactobacillales; family Streptococcaceae; genus Streptococcus; species Streptococcus sp. E17BB. The sequence continues at coordinate 715 of NZ_JBGTZC010000023.1, read as the reverse complement.
CGTTTCTTGTACACGGACATCAACTTCTTGTTGTTAGGTTTTATGCTAGAAGACTTGTTTGGAAAAAGTTTAGCTGAGTTGTTTCAGGAGCGGGTGTTTCGACCTCTTGGGATGGTAGAAACCAGCTTTGGCCCTCGTTTAGGGGCTGTTGTGACGGTTAATGGCAGAGCAGATGGACTGGTTCATGACCCTAAAGCTCAGGTTTTGGGTGTTCATGCAGGATCAGCTGGTCTTTTTTCGACAGTGACCGATTTAGAGCGCTTTTGCGAGCATTACTTGATCGCAGATTTTGGAGTGGACTTATTAACCAACTATGGCAGTTCAGATAAACCGCGCTCTCTGGGCTGGAATCTTGACGGTGACTGGCTTGACCATACGGGCTACACTGGTCCCTTTATCATGATCAATCGACGACGTCAGCAAGCGGTGATTTTCCTGACCAATCGGACTTATGCCTATGATGATCGTCCTTTATGGATCGCTAAACGCCGAGAACTGCGTGATCTTATCAAGCAAAGGCTCAGTTGATAGCAGTTAGATGAGCTGGGAATACTCTGATTTACAAGAAAAGTAAGGAAAAGACCAAGAATTGTACTGACCCCCAAAAGTTGGACAAGAAATATTATTGAAAGGATTTAATTCTGTATTGCACAGGACTAAGTCCTTTTAATTTTGTTTTGATTCGTTTGTTATTGTAGTAAAAAATATAATCGCT